>DATLQY010000532.1:0-13309 GCA_035534975.1 Pirellulales bacterium | reverse complement strand
GCTGTAGCAGAATTCGCAAGAATTCAAGCGTAACTCGCGTCCACGGCCAGACTTCTTGCGAAGCCAGCTACGGGACCATGAATAATCCGGGCTAACGTTCTATTTCTTTGCTGCCCGCGAAGATTCTACAATCCACGAATGAAACGAATGTTTGATAAGTCCCGGCGCGCCGGGACTCATTCGTGGAATTCGTGCGATTCGTGGACCGTTCAGTCTTTGGTTTCGGCCGAAGGCCGCGCTGGGGAAATCTAGACTCGAGAGCAGGAACATCTCGGTGAACCGCACGATTGTCTGCCTGACCATCCTGGCCGTTACGGCCGCCGCTGACAGGGCGTTCACAGCGGAAGACGACGTGCAACAAGGTTGGAAGCAGCTTTTTTCGGAACCGCCCGGTCACGTTGGAGAAGAGAGGTACCCGATCGCGGCGTATTCGGAGTTCATGCCGCCGCCACGGCTGGGACGAAAACCGGGCGGACGGATCGATTCCCTCCTGTTCGCCGACGACGATCCTTGGGGCTGGCACGTCACCGAGTACGAAGAAGCGTTTGAGCTGCAAGCCGGCCTAGAGCACCTGGCCGAAAAGGTGGTCTCGGCAATGCATCGTCTGGGACGCGGCGATTCGGACCACGGAATTTCCAGAAATAAGCTCAGCGACAATCCTTATTGGCCCGACGAGTTGCAAACGTCCGGCGCCCCCCGCCAAGAGCGTTACGTGGTGCTGTTGCCGCTGGCGCTGTCGAAGACGCAGGACGACAAGGGACGCGTCCGCTGGACGTTGTTCGGCGCCAGCGAGCAAGGGCCGGGCCGGGCGTTCTGGCGCGGATTCTACTCGTCTCCCACGCGGGAGCTGCCCGCCGAATGGGCGCTCGACTTCATTCGCCGGCTGTTGTTGACCGCCTACGCCGAGCCGCGGGAGAAGCTCGACGACCTGAAGCGCGCCGGCTTTCGCATCTACGTGGGCGAACCGCACCCCGGCTTCCCGTATTGGCGAGAGCAACCGCTCCCGTCCTGGACTCAGCCATTGCGCTGGGAGCCTGGTGAATCGTTGCGCGGCGTGAAGTACCTGCTCACGTTTCAACCCTTCGCGCGATTGCCATTACCCGTTCGCCATGCCTATCAAACGGGCAAACTGCACCTTTTGCCCTTTCCAGGCAGCATGCTGTTTTGGGGCTCGCCGTCCTATATCCGGCTGTCGCGCGAGATGCCGTTGGCAATGCAAATTCCGCTCTTGCACCTGATCGAACGGCACGAAGCGCCCGGTGGAATCCGCGTGCCGCAGTCGGGCTGGATGCACGAGCGGCAACCTGGAGTCAAGCCCGACCATCCCTTCGGCCCGGTGCGCAACACATTCAAACGCACCCACCGCGGGGCCCGAGTCCACCGCCATGATGACGAGTTGGCCGTGACGTCGCACGAAGACACGGTGGCCCACCAGTTGTTCAGCCTGGCGGCCGACGACCTGGGCCTCTACGGTAAGCCCATGGCCCGTAACGCGCAAATCTGGACCGATGATCATCACCTTTTGCTCAATGGTCCCCTCGCCAACCGCGACCAACTGAACCATGCCGCCGCGCGGCTGGCCAGAGGGGGGCTGTTTGGCTACCGCTTCCATTATCCGGCGATGCGAGTCGAGAGGCACGAAGTATACTGGCACCGCCCGCTGGTGGCTTGCCTTTCGCGCGACACGGGCCAGCCGAAGTTGGTGCCCGACGCGCCGTTGGGATATCTGACGGCCTATCAGGCCGAGCTGCCGAAACTCGACGAGCCCCTCGAGCTTTGGCCGCGGTTGCTGCGCCGCAGTCCGCACCGCGCGGCAGTTGAGATCGTTGACCACGACCACGGCCACAGTGACCATCTCACTTCGATCAACATCCGAAAGCTGCTCGACAGTTGGCAACTGTTTGACCACCGGCCGCTCGAAGCCACATTCGCGCGGAGTTTGCTGACGTTACCCAAGAACGAGACGATTGACGACTGGCTGGCCTCGATTCCAGAGCGCACGGCGAACGCAACCGCCGGTGACCAGTTGGTCGATGCGCTGCGCATTTGCATCGCGGCCGACGCCCCGGCGAAAACGGAAACAGCACTCACCTACGATGCCACCACGCCGCGCGCCTTCGAGGAAACCTACTGGAACATGATCGCAGAGCTGGCGACCGGCCGGTACGTGAACAAGAACAACGCCGATTGCGTGTTCGATGCCGCGACGCGTTCCAAGCTCGATCACGAATACCGCGACCTGGAGGCCCTGGGCGATCACCTTCTGGCTTATTACCGGCGGACGATCGCCGAAGCGACGATGGTGGAAAGAGCTTTCGTCGGCGAATTGCCGTTCCAGTGGCGAACCGATTTTGATTACCACTGGTCGCGTGGCTGGCTGAACAACCAGCGGCAGGCGACCCATGAGCGAGACCTGATCGTGGTCATCCCGGGCCGCGACCGCCAGCGTGCGGTGATCATGGCCGACCATTACGACACGGCCTATATGGAGGACGTCTACCGCCAAGGCCCGGGTGGACACGGCCCGCGCCTGGCCTCGGCCGGCGCCGACGACAACCATTCGGCCACCGCCGCGTTGATGCTCGGTGCCCCGGTCTTTCTGGAACTGAGCCGTGCGGGCAAGTTGGCCTGCGACATCTGGTTGGTACACCTGACGGGCGAGGAATTCCCCGCCGATTGCATGGGCGCCCGCCACCTCTGCCAACGTCTGATTGAGCGGAGCCTGAAGCTGCGCGTGGCAGGCGGCCCCGAGGTCGATCTCTCCCGCACTCGGGTGCGGGGGGTCTGCGTGCTCGACATGGTGGCCCACAACAACGACCGCGACCGCGACGTGTTCCAGATATGTCCCGGCACGAGTCGCGAATCGCTCTGGTTGGCCTACCAGGCGCACCGAGCCAACCGAACCTGGAACGCGCTGGCGCCGATTTGGAACCAGCGGCCCGGCCGCCAGGGCAAGGGACGCGGCAAGCGCAGCCAAGACGGCCACACGGTGCCCGAGGTCGCCTTGCACCCCGTGCTGCACGGCGAAATCCGCCCGGACTACGACCCACGGAGCACGCTCTATAATACGGACGGTCAGATATTTTCCGACAGCGGAGTACACGTCGTGTTGTTCATGGAGAACTACGACATCAACCGCAAGGGCTACCACGACACCAAGGACACACTGGACGAGATCAACCTTGACTACGGCGCGGCGATTGCAGCGATTGCCATTGAAACGGTCGCGCTTGCCGCGACGGAGGAGCCCCCGTGGAAAGATTAGTGGAAAGATTAAGGGCCGATCCCAATACCGCCTTGTGGTGTAGGCGTCCCGCCTGCCTGGCGGTATTGGGATAGGCTCTCATGCAATCCCGCCATGCGATCAGGCCATGAAAACCAGGAGCCTACGATGAAAGCATGTTGTCTACCGATCGTTTTGCTCACCGTCTGCTTCCTGGCTCAGGGGCATGAAGCCGCGGAAGACGGCCAGGCGTCGACGGCGCGGTACCGAAGCATCCCGGACGGCGCGATCAAGATTCCAATTCCCACGGTCGCGCAGCCGGATGAGAGCTCCTGTGGAGCGGCGGCCTTGATGTCGGTCTGCCGGTATTTCGGAGTCGGCCCCGACAGCATCGACGAATATGTGGACGCGCTTGGCACCAACGAGCGAACGGGGACTTACTACAAGGACATCGTCGCCTATGCGCGGCGCATGGGGCTCGATGCCTCGTCGGAATTCGACATGACGGCCGAACAGCTTCAGGATCTCGTTGGCAAGCGGATCCCGGTCATCTGCTCGATCCAGGCCCACGCCAGCGATCCAAGCGTTTACGACGACCCCGACAGCAACGACGACGGTCACTACGTGGTTGCCGTGGGTTTCGATCGGGACAACGTCTACTTCATGGACCCGAGCATAAAAGACCGCCGTGGCTTTCTCAGCTGGCGGGACTTCGAGAAACGGTGGCACGAGAACGAGGCCACGCGCGACGAACCCGAGGTTTACCGGCACCACGCCGTCATCCTTCGGTTGACGAGCGACGCTACCCCCTTCCTCCGCTACGCGAGGCGAATTGACTGACTTTGCGCCAACGCGCCGCGAGTCGCGCAGCATCGGCCCGGCATTTGGAGTGCGGCACGACCCGCTACGCGGGTGCCCCGTCGCCGCTTTTCTTGGTTGCCCGCGCAAACATTCGAATCGTCGCACCGGCGAGCGCACCTCGCCCGTCTTTGGCCGGCAAGTAATTCCGGCATGAGCGCAAGGGCCTTTGATGCCTGACCGGCAATTTGTTATGCTGGTGCTTGCAACCGCTTACAAGGACGAGCGCGATGACGATCATCTTGGGGGCTGAAGCAAGCGACCCCAACTCCGCCCATGCTTGCGACCACGCTGTGATTGAGCTCACGCCGGAGCTTGCAGCGAAGATCCTCGCACGTTTCGCCGCGGTTCAGCGAGCAGACTCGTCAGCTCATGAACTACACTTTTGGGACTGCGAGGTGAGTTTCTTCCAGCGAACGGAAGACGACGGGCTGGGCAACCGCGTGCCCATCGACTCGAGTGAGTACATGGCGTTTGACGACGCCGTGGTCATCGGCGACGATGCGCTAATCTGGACGGAATGCGAGCACATGGTCGTCGCGAGCAACGGCGACGAACCGGAGGTGTACTGGCGCGCCAATTCCAAGCGGTCGCCGGTGCGCATGCGGACCTGTGCGCTACCACGGTCTTTCCTCATCGACGCGACGCGCGGAGGCGCGGGCACCCCGGCGACAAGCACCCCGTAGCGCGCGTCGTTCAGTGGATTCGACACGGTGAGTTGAATCACCGAAGGCGCGACGCTGTTTTGACCATCGCCATGATGCAGGCATTGTCCACCAGCGCCGGAGCTCTGACGTGGGAACAGTAGCGTCCGACGTGGTTGAATTTCCTTGCGGCGTCCCTCAGGCGGCACTAAGCTATCGTCGTGGGAATCCGTGAGTCAGGAGATTGGGTATTGGCCGTGTCTGATGTAGCGATCAGGTTTACGTGCAAGGCATGTGGCAAGAACGTTGCATTACGCGCGGACCTTGCGGGCAAACTGATCAACTGTCCCGGGTGTGGCCAGACATTGGTCATCCCAATCGTCGATGACCCTGCCACGCACGGCCAGCCGGCCAGGGTTATTGGGGGTGATGATCTGCGGTCACCTCCGCGCGCGGCTTCGCCGGGCTCGCGTTCGTCGGCTTGGTCAGGGGCTGTCGGCCGGGCTGTCGACCTCGAAGGAAAACTCCGTGCCCAGGTCGAGAACTGGCGGAAGAGACTGCTTGACGTCGGGAACCGAAACTCCCTAGTCAATTGTTCGTTCAATCCTTCGCGGGGCGTGCTCGAGATCGTCCACCCAGAATGCGAAGTGGTCTGGCGGACGCTCGCGGCCGACAGCGCGGCGGGCGTGGCCCCGATGCGATTTCCCTGGAAACGAGAACTAGTTCCTCCGTCACTTTTCGAAAAGCAAGCGAACGGTAGCGAACCTGCCGAAGTCGACGATCCAGCGAAGCCCAAGGAGTGGAATCCACCGATTGAAGATTGCCTTGCGTCGCCACGTCTCCGCGGCAACGACCTGCTAACCAGGATCGGCGACAAGCAGCTTGATCGCAGACTCCGAACACTCGATGGGTACGCGGAGCTGTCCATGTCCGAACAAGGCGTGCATTGCCTTTACGTGGCCTTTGGGTTCCTGAAGTGGTTCGAGAGTGTCGATAGCAGCGAGGAGTTATGGTCGCCGCTAATGCTCGTTCCCGTCACCCTTTCGCGCGCCTCCGCCGATTCTCCCTTTGAATTGACCGAAGCCGAAGACGATGTAGTGGACAACCTCTGTCTTCGCCAACGGCTCAAGCAAGATTTCGGACTTGAATTGCCGGCACTACCTGACATCGATCAGCTCGAAGAGGGCCAAGCGCGGATTGGATTCCTTGACGCGGTGCGCGAAGCAATTGCCGACAACGACCGCTGGGTGGTTGAGGACCGCTGCGCGCTTGGCCGTTTCGCGTTTCCAAAGATCGCGATGTGGAAGGATCTCGGCGACCACATTGAGGCAATCATTTCGCACGCGCTGTGCCGGTCAATAGCCGGTGATTCATCGATCGGTCCTCAGCAAGCGTTCGGCCCGGCCGAGACCGTTCCCGATGCCTCACGCCTCGACGACGAGGTTCCACCGGGGCAAGTCAAAGCGATCCTCGACTGCGACTCCAGCCAGCTTGAGGCGATCGTTGCGGCCCGCAAAGGCGTCAGTTTCGTCTTGGACGGACCGCCAGGGACCGGAAAGAGCCAGACGATCGCCAACATCATCGCGGATGCTCTGGCCGAAGGGCGCCGGGTTCTGTTCGTGAGCGAGAAGATCTCGGCGCTTGAAGTGGTCAAGCGAAGGCTCGACGACTGCGGGCTAGGCGACTTCTGCCTTGAATGCCATTCCAGCAAGGCCAACCGGAAGGCTGTGCTCGATGACTTGCAATGGTGCCTCGGGCTTCCAACCGAGGTGTACGACGACGCGACTCCGAAACTCGCCGAGGTAAAGCAAAAGCGAAGCGCGCTGAATGAATATGTCCGCTCGGTACATCGGCCCCGAGAACCGTTCGGTCTGTCGCCCTTCGAACTCTACGGACGTGTCGCGCGGCTGAGCCGGCTCGGCTCGACGACCAAGTCGCGGTGTTTGCTCCCCGATCCGACGGGCGTTGGCCGCGACGTATTTGACGCGTGGTTGGGCCTCGTAGGCCGTTCAAGTGAGGTTGGCGATGTGATCGCTCGACACGACGTCCACCCGTGGAGGGGCTGTAAACTGGCGTCCAGGTCGTTGTCGCTGGCGGACGACCTCCAACACCACCTACGCGTCTTGAGCACGGCGTTCGAGACGATCGACACGGCAACGCGCCCACTCACCGATTGTGGGTTACTGTGGCAGGTGGCTCCGGCCCGGCTCAACGAAGCGCATACTCTGCTTCGGAAGAGTCTTACCTCGCCGGAAGTTCCCGCGCCGTGGTTTGCGAACCCAGAGGCGATCGCCAAAGCGGTGCTAGAGATTCATGAGGCTCGACGCGTTATTGACGAGCACCGGCCCGCGATTGCTCAATACGTCGATGATGTTGCGAGCCGTTTTCCCGAGGACGACGTGGCGACGTTGAATCAGCAGGGTGCAAGTCCGTGGACCAGGCGACTTGTGGAACCCCTGCCGATCGGAGTTCGTGAACAGTGCAACCTACTGGCGGAGCACGTCGCCAAGCTACGTGGCATCGCCGCGCGTTCCGCCGAAACGGAAACCGCGATATCAAACCTGATCGCAGAATTATCAATCCCAGTGAAACTCGACGTGACGACCGCTGCGGTGCCGAAGCTCATTCGACTGGCCCGTGCGATTGGCGAGAGTGGGCCAATGCGGCCGGGTTGGTTTGAGGCGGCCAGTTGGACCAGAGTCCGCCAGGTTTGCCATGATGCCATCGAGAAGCTCGATGCCGCCGAAGCAGCGGCGTTACGACTGTCAGGTCGCATCCGGGCGGGGCGCCTCAGCGAGCTCAGCCAAGCCGCGGAAGGCGTGGAGGCGATCGACACGGCGTGGCAACTGCTCCAGCACTTTTCCGCAGAGGCGAAGACTCACGATCTCACTTCACTTGCACGGTTGGCGGATGAAGCATCGGGCACCCTGAAAGGCGTCGCGGAAGCGGTTTGCTCTCTCGCCAAGGGACTTGGCATCGTTGACGGCTACGGGATGTCGTTGCGTGCGGCAGGAGCATTAGCCGAGTTGATCGGGCCGCTTGCCGAAACAGGAGTGTTTCATGGAAGTTGGAGCGACGCGCGCACACGAACAGGACTGCGCGAGGCGTGTAACTCGAGCATCAATGACCTCACTGAAGCGGCCAGTCTGCGAGAGGCACTGCAGGAGCGGCTGTCGCACCGCGCGTTCAAGTCCTCGGCCGCCGACCTGGCCCGTCGATCGGCGGCGTATGCGTCGGTCATAAAGCGATTACTCGGTGGCTTCGGAGCTTTCCGACGTGAGGCGGCCGACCTTTACAAAAGTAACGCGCCCGATACAACGACGCTGCTCGCCAACTTCGCACAGCTACGAACGTTTCACCACCGGTTGGGCGATGTCCGCGAAACGGCGGCGGAATTGACCGATGCTCTGCCGGAAGGGTTCGTTGCAGATGATCCGGCCTCCTGGAATCGGGTTCTCAATGCGATCAGCGCGTTCGAGTCGCTTTTGAACTCCGTTCCCGAATTGGCCGCATCGCTACCGCCAAATGTCGTCCAATTGGACCCAGCTTCAGTTCCAGCGGACCAAGAACGCCTCTTGGCCGAGTTGGCGAGATTCCGGATCGCCGGGAAAAAAGCGCCGTTCGACAGGCTCTACAGTGACACCGCGATTCTTCGTGACATCGCGAATGAAATCAGTTCCGTCGCGGCTGCCGCACAGGCATGCAGTGAGTTTTGGGAACGTACTGCCATCCACTATGACGTTGCGCCGCCGGATTTTGGCGCGCTCTTGGCAGACGTTCACGACGCTCGCCGCTACACGGACGGGCTTTCCGAGCTTTCGGCAATCTTCAACCGCGAACAGGACCTGGTGCCGCGAGGTTCGATGGCGACGGATCGGGCCACATGGGAACGCATGCGTGCGGGGGTCGAAGCAGCCGAACGGATTAGCGGGCTGGTTCGCCCTCCGGAAGTAATTCGCGACGTCCTGTGCGAGGAGGGCCGCATCGACGCTGTGGCGCTCGGTGTAGCCGCCGACACGACCAATGCTTCGATTGTGAAGCTGGATACTGCATTGTGTGAAGTTGCAATGACCGTCGTCCTTTCGCCACCTGACGAAGTGGTTGTTGACCCGCAACGACGACCATTGGCAGTCTTGCGGTCCATCGCCGGTGCGGCGGCCGAGGAGTTCGAAGGACGATTCGGGCGGCTCAAAGCACTAGCCGATCTGATCCGCCCGGCGATGGACGTCCCTGTTGATCGCCTTCCTTTAGATTTGGTTTCGGTCGTCAAGACAAGGGACGCCCTTCAACGCCGGGCGAAGGCGGAAGAGTCACTACGACTGAACGGCACGGAGATCGCTGGTGATTTGGCCGACGGGGGATACGAAGCTGCCACCTGGCTCTTGGACGTTGTGACAAACGGCGCAATTCCATCGCTCGCGCAGGCCGTCGCATCTGACGGTCAGCAGCGCCAGCGAGTGCAGCGCATCGCTGATGTAATCAAAGACACGTTGAATCCCGGTTTTGCGGAATCGTGGACGTTTCTCAAGTCGGTATTCGACCTTAAGGCGAACGTCTTTTCGGATACCAGCATTCTTGCCACTCCAATCGGCGAGTTGGCAAACTGCCTATCGCGACTGCGCGGCGAAGCAGCGTCGTTGGATGAGTGGCTGAAGTTCTCTCGTTGGCAACGAGACATGAATGGTGCCGGATTTGGGGCCGTCGTCGGCGAGTTGCTCGAACGCCGGTTTGAGGCGCACGAGACCGCCGATGTCGTCGCCGTCCGAATCTACCGAAAGCTCTTCGACCATTTGGCGGAGCACGACAAGACACTTGGCGAGTTCGACATTGAGGAGCACGAACGGCTGCGCCAGCGTTTTCGTCAGCTTGACGAATGGGAAGTCAAGGCCGCCGCGACTCGAATCAGGCAGTACCAACTCGGTCGCGACGACCGGCCGCGCGCCGGCTGGACCGCCGCCGCCAGCTCAGAATTGGCGATCCTCCAGCGGGAGACGCAAAAAAAGCGTCGTCATATGCCGCTTCGGAAACTATTCGCGGATATCCCGGGTGTTCTTCAGCGCCTCAAGCCATGCATCATGATGAGCCCACTGTCCGTGAGTACCTTTCTCCAGAGCGACGAGATTCAATTCGACATGGTGATTTTCGACGAAGCGTCGCAGGTATTCCCTTGGGACGCGATCGGAGCAATCTACCGCGCCAAGCAAGTCATCGTCGCGGGGGACGAAAAGCAGCTTCCACCAACGAACTTCTTCAACCGAGTGGACATGGATTCCGACGAGGAAGAGAACGATATTTCGGACTTCGGCAGCATCCTAAGTCTGTGCAAGTCGATCGCGATGCCGAACAAGGGCCTTCGATGGCACTACCGCAGCCGTCGAGAGCCGCTGATCGCATTTTCGAACCGACACTTTTACAAGGGCGAATTAGTCACGTTTCCGAGCGTTCGCGATGTATCGAGCGACGCGGTGCGACTTGAATTTGTGCCAAACGGCCGCTGGATCGACCGGAGAAACGTTGACGAAGCCGAGCGAATCGCCGACCTCGTCATTATGCATCATCGTAACCGGCCCAAGACGTCGATCGGCGTGATCGCGTTCAACTCGACGCAGCAACAGGCGATCGAGGATGTCATTTTCGAGCGACGACGAAAAGACCCCGTGATTGACGCCCTCTTCCATGTCGGCTCGACCGAGCCAATGTTCATCAAGAACCTGGAGAACGTGCAAGGTGACGAGCGTGACGTGATCCTGCTCTCGATGGGCTACGCTCGAAACGATGCGGGTAAGTTCTCGAATAACTTCGGACCGTTGACGAAGCCAGGGGGTGAAAGGAGGCTCAATGTTGCCGTCACGCGCGCTCGCGAAGAGGTTGTGTTGGTCGCATCCGTCCATGCGGCGGACATGGATCTAAGCGGGAGCAGGAGTGAAGGCGCACATCTGCTCAAGGCCTACCTCGATTATGCTGAACGCGGCGTCGACTCGCTCGCAAGGACCATCGACTCCACCGCCGGCGACTGCGAATCACCCTTCGAGGAAGAGGTTGCGGCGGCTCTCGTCAAGCACGGATTCAAACCTGTTCCACAGGTTGGCTGTGGTGGCTTCCGCATCGACCTTGCTTTGGTCCATCCACAGCGCCCAGGGGAGTTCTGTCTCGCCGTCGAGTGCGACGGGGCGACTTACCACTCGTCCAAGACTGCTCGCGACCGCGACCGTATTCGGCAGGCGGTCCTCGAAGACCTCGGTTGGCGAATCGTCCGCATCTGGTCGACGGATTGGGTGCGCGATCCGCAGCGTCAACTGAATCGCATCGTCGCAGCCTATGACGCCGCAGTATCGTCTGCAGTCGAGGCTGACGCACTGCCCCATAGAAGGCCCAACGACACCGACGGCAGGGATGACGATCTCCAACCGCGCTATGTCAACCACGCGGAATCAGCCGCTTATACGTTTTCGTCGATCGACGAAGTACTTGATGCGCATATTCGTGCCTCTCTAAAGGCCGTCGCTTCACGTGCTGGGGCGACCAACTGGGACGACTTGGTGAAGCTCGTGGCCCGCGATCTCGGTTTTTCGCGAACGGGTAAAAAGATTCGTGAACGCCTCGAAGGGATTCTTAATGATGAGCTTTGCTCCGGCGCACTTCGCCGCGTCGGCGACCGCGTTGCCGCCCAGGCATCCCCCTAACTCGAGTTTCTTGACCTGATCCAGCGCTCGCGAGCACGCGTCCGCGCCGAAGGCGCTATTTCATTTCAAGCCAGGGAATTCACCGCCGGTTCGGGTGGCTTGATCGATTCGGTGGCCCGTAATCCAACGTATTGGGTCCAGCCGGGCAAGCCGTCCCGCGGCACGTCTCCGCCGGGGCAGTACAGACGGCGCACGGCCAGCCACGAGTTGACATGGCCTCCGCGGGTCGGTCAAATACCGGTAGTGGCGCGACCATTTCCCGTTGGAGCGCCTTGTTGCGCGAATGGTCTACCAAATACAGTATTCACCCGCTTCCGAGGAGCACCTGCGAGTTTTGAGCGCTCGCCAGCGCGCGACCGTCTTCGATACGGTCGAGGAGCAACTCGCGCATCAACCGTCGGTAGAGACACGAAACCGCAAGTCCATGCGGCCGAATTCCGTCGCACCCTGGGAGCTCCGGATCGACGATCTTCGCGTCTACTACGATGTCGTGGATGAGCCGGAAAAACGAGTCACGATTTTGGCGGTCGGCAGGAAGGATCGCAGCCGTGTCTTCATCGGTGGTAAGGAGGTCGAGTTATGAAAGTGGTTGAAAAGGCTGATGCAACCGCCACCCTGGCCGAATATGCCGCCAACATCGCCAGCGGCCCGGTCGTCGTCACCAACCAGGGACAACCGATGGCCGTTCTCGTGGCGATCGAGGGTGCCGATCTGGAATCAATTTCCCTGGGCACCAATCCGGAGTTTCTAGGCCTGATCGAGCGTTCGCGAGCACGCGTCCGCGCCGAAGGCGCCATTTCAAGCGAGGAAATGCGCCGCCGGTTCGGGTGACCTGATCGCATCGTTGGTCCGCATTTCAACGTCATGGGTCCAACCGGGCAGCCCGTCCCGCGGCGCGTCTCCGCCGAAGAGGGCGCTGACGCCAATCATCGCCGCCAAGGCGAGCACGTCCATATCCTGACTTTGGAGTCGGCCCCGCAATTCCGAAATCAGCAACCGCTTGAGCGGTTGCTTCAACCTGCGGAACGCGAACGTCGCTCCGCTGATCACCCCACTCTCCCAATTCTCCAGGCAATAGCTCGTGGCGATTTCGTCCAATCGATCGATTTCGCAGAGGAAATGCGCGGAGTAGACCAGGAAACGTCCCTCGTCGACGTCGTCGCGTAGGGAAAACCCCAACGACGCCCAACGTTCGCCTGAGTCATGCCGAAAATGAACTCGGCAGGCCCGACGATCGTCCATTGCGAACCTCGCTCACACTTGGGTCTCGGGGGTCCGGACGGTAGGAGGAGAAACAACCGCCGCCTCCGGCTCGGCTGCGACTTGGTCCTGTTGTTCCGTTCGTTTTGGCGGTCGTCCTTGACGCGGCTCGAGTTTTGAATTCGGAGAGACCCTGATGGCGGGACTAATAAAGGCTTGCACGGAAGTCGTGCCTTCGTGGAAGGTGTCCGCTGAAGAACCGCTTTGGCTGCCGTTCATAACCAATCCTCCATTCGTACTATCCCGCTCGGAGCCGAGTATCGCATACCCAGGTAGTATCGCAGAAAAGCTCGACGAAATACAGGCGCCGCGGTCCCGCTGGGTCCCGCTGCGCGGGTGCCTCGGGTCTTGTTCCGCTCTGCGATTGCGAACAGGGCTTTTCCGGCCGTAGGTGGGACAAGATCGCGCAGCGATCGCCGGCCCACCATCCGTCAACTCATCAGACAATCGATCGCCGTGGCCGGCGCCGACGTTGGTGGGCCGTCGCCCGCCCAAGGCGTGCTTGTCCCACCCTTTTCTAGGTTGGTCAAGGGGGTTATTTGAGCGATTGACGGTCCTCGATATCCGTGCCACGATCGGTCGTTTTTCGCGATTGCGAAAAGGATTTTTCATGGCGACGGTGCTGTGGAATGGAAACTGGT
>DATLQY010000531.1:0-6107 GCA_035534975.1 Pirellulales bacterium | reverse complement strand
GATCAACGTGTCTGGATTCGTTACGGCGAGTCCCAGCCGGTGCTCGTCTCCAATATGGAGTCCGATCGCCTTTGGGCCATGTTGACCAACGAGCACCAGGGGCCCGAATTGCAGCACGAAATCGAGAGAGTCCTGCGCGAGAGGTGCGACCCGAGGTTGAAGGATGAAGGGTTCGGAGAACGAGGAAGGTGATCCACGGATTTCCATGTTGGACAAAGAAGAATCTCACGCAAAGTCGCAAATTCGCCAAGAACTTCGTCTTGCTTTGCGCCTTGGCGCCTTTGCGCGAGACTCCCACGCCATCCGTGGGTATTTTTGCCCAAGTCGCGTGCGACGCAAGAACATCCTCGTGAAGCTTTCCGAGAAGGCGGGCCGCCGGAGCCGGTGTATGGGCCAGGGCTAAGGCTCTGTCCCCGCCGCCGTGAATGTCATATTTTCGGCCGCGTGAAGTATAAAAATATAAAAATCAACGACCCGCCAAAAGCCTAGGATTGATCCGTAGTGTAAAGTAGCAGGCACACTCCGTGTGCCGTCGCTTTCCACCCGTCAACGTCGATTCGCTCAAGGTTACGGCACACGGAGTGTGCCTACTACTTTGCCGTGCCCCGCGCAAGCCGCGTCCCAAGAGTCATCGAGCAAGAATCCTAGGCTTTTGGCGGGTCGCTGATAAAAATGTGATTGGCCGGCAAAAAACGCTTGACCCCGCGCCGCGCCGATCAATAATAAGGGCCTATCCGAAAACCGCCAAGCAGGCGGGATGCTCGCACCACGACCTCGGTTTTTCAGAAGAGGACCAAGGATCTTTTTCGTTTCGTCCATTTGGAGCGTTGTTACCGCCATGAAAAACGCCCTTTGGTTGCTTGTCGTCGGAGCCATTCTGCTCTCGGCCCCTCGTGAATCGCGCGCCCAGTATTTCTATTATCCTTATGGAGGTTATGGCGGCTATGTCTGGGCCGCCGAGGCCTACACCCGTAGCATGGCCATGATCGTCCAATCGGCGGGCTTGGGAAATCTGAGGACTTCCGAAGCGGCCATCAACTACCAGGACGCGCGATCGAAGGAGTTCGACAACCGCACGAAGGCCACCCAAAGCTATTTCGAAAACCGCCGAATGATCAAGAGTTACCGCGACGCGGAACGCAAGCCGCCGCCGACTTCCGAACAGCTTTATCGGATGGCCAAGCAGGGAATTCCCAAGCCGCTTTCCACAAATGAACTCGAGCCGGTCAGCGGTGAAATCACCTGGCCGGTTGTGCTCCGCGACAATGCCTTTGCGTCGTTTCGCGAGTTGGCCGAGCAATTTTATGAGGGCCGCGCCGCGGGTTCCACCGACGTCACGTACGACTCCTATGTTCAGTTTCATCAGGCCATCGCCGACTGCCAGTCGCTCCTGAAATCACGCCTCAAGGAGTACCAAGCCGACGATTACATCCGCGCCAAGAAATTCCTCGACAGCCTGGCGTACGAGGCCAGGAATTCTTGAGTGCCCGTTACCAGATTTGTATCGGAGTCCTCCATGCTTCGCTCATTGCCCAGGTCACACACCATCAGGCTCGTGGCCATTGCATTGCTTGCCGCTTTGCTTGCCACAGTTCCCAGCGCCGGGAACATTTCGGCCGCCGAGCCTAACGCGGCCGCGCTGGCCAAGCAGCTTTCGGCCGCCGACGCCAAGACTCGCCAACACGCGGCCGATGCGTTGGCCGAAATGGGAGCCGCCGCCAAGCCCGCCGTGCCTGCGTTGGTGAAGGCCCTCGACGACAAGAGCGCGGCATTGCAATGGCGCGCGGCGCGCGCGTTGGGCGCGGTCGGCGCCGAAGCCCGCTCAGCCGTGCCGAAACTGCTCGCGCTGGCGAACAGTGACGACGCCGTGGTTCGCGCCCAGACCGCCCACGCTCTGGGTGCCATCGGCGACAAGCGGCCCGAAGTGGTCGACGCCCTGGCCCAACACGTGCTCGACAAGGAGGCATCGGTGCGCCGGACCGCGCTGGTCGCGATCCGGGCCTTGAAATTACCCCGCGACGTGACGATCCCGCTGATGGTCAAGGTCTTGCACGAAGCCGAGCCGGCCGTCGCGGTGGCCGCGCTGCACACCTTGGCCGAGGCCGGCGACAAGGCCGTCCCGTTCCTTTGCGATTGCTGCGACGACAAGGAAGCCTGTTACTGGGCGTGCCTGGCCCTGGCCGAGATCGGCCCGGCGGCCAAGGAGGCGGTGCCGCACCTGGCGAAGGTTCTCGAAAACGAAGATCCCGAGGTCCGTCTGCAGGCCCTGGTGGCGCTCGGCAACATCGGACCCGACTCCAAGTCGGCCCTGGCTGACATTACCAAGGCCCTTGAAAACGATGAGTTTGGCGGTGTCCGCTACGCGGCCGCTTACGCGCTGGGCCGGATTGGCGTCGCCGACGACGCGGTCCGCTCGGCGCTCGACGCGATCGTGGCCGGCGAAGAACCATTCCTCAAGGTGGTCGGCGCCTGGGCCCTGGTCAAACTCGCCGCGGGCGACAAGGAAACGGTGAACAAAGCGGTGGAGGTCATGATTGCGGGCATGGAGTCGGACCAGGTCGACGTGCGTCGGGCCTCCGCCCGTGCGTTGAGCGAAACGGGCGCGCCGCCCGACGTGGTTGGCCCGCTGTTGGTGAAGTTGCTCAAGGACGCCGATCCGGAGGTGGTTGGCAATGCGATCGACGCGCTGGCTTCGTTGGGTCCGCCGATCGTGCCCCGCCTGGCCAAGGCCCTTGGAAACGAAGACTTGCGCCTCTACGCCACGCGCGTCTTGGGCCGAATTGGGGCCACATCCCAAGAGGCTGCCCCGGCGTTGATCACCGCGCTGGCCGGCGCCGACAACCCCGAGTTCCGGCGAGAGCTGCAATACGCTCTGGGGGCGGCCGGTCCTGCCGCCGCTGAAGCCGTGTCCGAGCTGGGCAAATCGCTGGCCAACGATGACGAGCAGGTGCGTCACAGCGCGGTCTTCGCGCTGGGCCGAATCGGACCCGCGGCGAAGGCGGCCGTGCCCGAGCTTCGGAAGCTTTTGGACAGCAAGGACGAGTTCGACCGCGACGCCGGTTTCTGGGCGTTGGCTCGTATCCTGCCTACCGACAAGAAGCTGGCCGCCCAGGCGCTGCCGGTTTTTACGAAATCGTTGTCGTCGGACTCGGAAGTCGATCGGATCGAAGCGGCGGAGTCGCTCGGCCTGCTCGGTGCGGCGGCCAAATCGTCGTTACCCGCGCTCAAGAAGGCCGCCGCCGATTCCAACCCCACCGTCGCCGAGGCGGCGGCCGCGGCCGTCAAGAAGATCCAGGGCGCAAAATGAGCCGGCCGAATGGCCAAAGACGTTCTTATCATCGGCGGCGGGGTGATCGGGGCGGCGTGCGCCTATTACTTATCGGGGTCCGACTGGCAGGTCACGCTGATCGACCAGGGTGAATTCGGCAAAGGGTGCTCGCACGCCAATTGCGGCCTGGTTTGTCCCAGCCACGTCTTGCCCCTTGCCGGTCCCGGCGCGGTCGGCCGGTCACTGAAGGCCCTTTTCCGTCGCAACGGCCCGCTGTCGATCCGTCCGCGAATCGACCTGGGCCTCTGGAGCTGGTTTTGGCGCTTCGCCGGCCGTTGCAATCGCAACGACATGCTCGCATCGGGCCGCGCGATTGAGGCCCTCCTGAGCGCATCACGGTCGTTGTATGACGATCTGTTCCGGACCGAGTCGCTTGACGCCGAATGGGAGACGCGGGGAGTGCTGTTCGTGTTCCTGACGCCCGCGGCCATGGACGAGTACGCCCACACCGACCGGCTCATGCGCAGCGAGTTTGGCTATGGCGCGGTGCGCTATGAAGGCACCGAGCTCACCGAGCTGGAACCGGCGCTCAAGCCCGGCCTCGCCGGCGGCTGGCACCACGAAGGTGACGCCCATCTGCGGCCCGACAAGCTGATGTCGTCATGGCGCGCCGTGCTGGAGCGCCGCGGTGTGACGATCCATGAACAATGCGCCTTCCGCGGCTTCTTGCCTCGTTCCGGGCGTGCCGAGGCGGCCGAAACGTCGCGCGGCACGCTGAAGGCCGACGCCTTCGTCGTCGCGACCGGCGCTTGGACCCCGCGGTTGAATCTCGATCTGGGCTGCCGCATTCCAATCCAGCCCGGCAAGGGCTATTCCATGACCATGCCGCGTCCGGAGCGCTGTCCCGCGATCCCGCTGATCTTCGAAGAACATCGTGTCGTCGCGACGCCGTTCGAATCCGGCTATCGGCTCGGTTCGATCATGGAATTCGCCGGCTACGACGAGACCCTCGACCCGCGCCGGTTCCAATGGTTGAGCGGCGCCGCCAAACATTACCTGCACGAGCCATCGGCCGAACCGGTGGTCGAACGATGGTACGGCTGGCGGCCGATGACGTTCGATGGCAAACCGATCATCGACCGTAGCCCGGCCTTGGCGAACGTGGTGATCGCGGCGGGCCACAACATGCTAGGCCTGTCGATGGCGCCCGCCACCGGCAAGCTGGTCGCCGAGTTGCTAGGCGACTTGCGTCCGTCCATCGACGTGACGCCGTATTCGGCTAGGCGATTTTAAACAACGACCCGCTCAAAGGCTATGATTGTCGCACCGGGTTCTGTAGGGAACGCCCTCTCCCGGCGCGCCGGGATTCCACGAACTGGTGCGAGATCAACTGGCACGACACCTAACGCCACGGAGGGCGTTCCCTACAGGACCTTTGCTCGAACCTTCGGATGACAGATCCATAATGACAGTTGACGCCAAGGGAAAGCTCTACGGCAAACTGTCGAGCCGTTCGACTCGTCCGAAGTGAAGCCACGCACACGGAACGGCGACGACCAGAACCAACAGCATCAGCCCCTTGAGGCTGTACTGCAACCACCGCCGCTTGGGCTTCAGCAGGGAAACGAGCCTTGTGGCGGTAGTGCTCATGCGAGCATTATACCCCCCTCGTCCGACACCTGGCAATCGAAGTCGGCGGTAACCTCGGCCGCCTGCCCGGACCCCGATGGCCAGCCCCGCGGCCAAAATCGATGAACGAGGCGGCTACTTGCCGATGATCGTAGCCCGGCACATCATCCTTGCCGGCGTTCTTCCTCCCGCGGCGACCGCGTCAGGTAGAACCACTTTGCCGTCACGCCGCCGATGAAGCCGAAGAGAAGGGCGAACAGGGCATGGCCGGTGCGGAGCACCAAGTTGACTCGCGGCGATGCCGATACCAAATTCGCATTCCGGGCGGCCGACAGCGTCATGCGGTCACCAAGACTTAGCAGTGAGGTTGCAGCGCTGCTGGCCGGCAAATCGAGACTGAGAGCAAGGCTGGCCTCCGTCACTTCCACCCGTCGCTTTTCGTTTGCGTACGTCAAGAGGTACGTTGTAGGCAGATGTTGCCCCAAGCCGGTCTCGAACCAGGGAGCCAGCACGAGCAGCAGGTAGCCCCAGCCGCAAACGGCCATGCCTGTCCAGAAGGCCCTGGCCTGGCCGAGACGAAACTGGGCCCCAAGGATGGCGGCAAAGAGCAGCGGCACTGTCACGGCCATGGTCAGGCCCGCCCAGAGTGGCGAGGCGAAGCGAATCGCTGCCGTGCCGAAGGCCGCAAACAAAACCATGCCGAGCAGGGCGGACAGCGAAAATCGAAAGACGTGAATGCCGGATGACATGGGATCGACTCCTGAACGTGTTTTCGACCGCCGCCACTCTGGTCCGAATCGGACGATGGCGGGCTGGCCGGGGCGACGAGCAGAACCGAGTTTACCGCTGTTGCGAGCCGGGCGGCAAGTCGCCGAACCAAGGCCAGTCCGCTGACCAAATCAACTTACGCGGGGAACACCCTGCCCGGCAGCACCAGCCGATCGACGAGGCTCCGGCCACGGGCTACCTGAGGGGGCCCTGTTCGGATCCGATTTGTCCACCCGCACTTTCTCACGACAACGAAGCCGGGGTAAAATGGCGGGATGTCCAAACCTGGCACCGTGTCCCGCTTCTCCCTACTCGCCTTGTTCGGGTTCGTCGCGGCTGCAGCGGTTGGCTGTGCGGCCGATGCAACTATCTCAGGCCCTGACCCGACTGGGATCCCTGCTCAAACCCCCGGCGGTGCTGGGGGTCGAGTAGGATCTTGAGG
>DATLQY010000530.1:0-7151 GCA_035534975.1 Pirellulales bacterium | reverse complement strand
GGCCGCGGCCGAGCTCGCGGCGCAGGCCGCCGCCGACGCGGCGTTTTACGCCTCCCAGGCCGCGGCGGGGACCGCTTACAGTTCGGCCTACGGCACGGCCTCCTCGGCGCAGACCATCTCCGACGCCAACGCGAACCTGACCGACCTCACGGCGCAGGCCGCCGCCGCGCTCGCCGACGCCAAGAGCGCCATACAGGCCGACGACGTCTATACCGACGCCGAGGCGGCCGATTATGATACAGAGCAGAAGGCCGACGCCGCCGCGCTGGCCGCGCAGCAGACGGCCGACGCCTCCTCCTACGCGGCCGACGTGCAAACCTTCGACCAGCAAGACCCGAGTCCCTGGGCCGACCAGGCAAGCGCGCAAGCCGCCGCCGCCCTCGCCTTGCAACTGACAACCAGCAACCAGCAACTGCTTCTGTCCGATTCCATGGCCGACTTCGAAAAGACGCGGGAGATCGCGACGGCCGACGCCCAGGCCGCCTGGGCGACCGCGCAGTCCCAGGACCAGTACGACCAGCAAACGGCGGCCAACCAGTACGAGCACGACTTGACGGTGTCCCAGGCCCAGTCGGCGCAGACGATGGCCGCGGCGGGGGCGTATTACGCGGCGCCGCCGGGCGTGCCTGGGGCGCCTGTTGACGACACGCCGGTCAAATTGACGGGCGACTACGGGCACGCGCACCCGATCGGCAAGTACGAGGTGGGCAACACGACGGCCTCGCTCGTCCGCGTCAATGCGAGCTCCTCGCTCAACGAGGTGGCCGCCGAGATGTTTGGCACCGGGGTGAGCGCGGCCCCGCCCGGCACGCTGATCGCGGGCACGGCGTACTCCTGGATGCAGGGTTCGACGGCCGGGATGCCGTGGGGCTCGACGTGGGGCACGATGATCCAGCCTCCGAATCCGCCGCCGCAGATCCCGATCCCCTTGGGGCAGGGCTCGGTGGTGAACCCCGTCGGCAATTGGACCACCGGTGGCGGCGGCATCGGCTTCGGGCCCGGCATTTACGCCCTGGCCGCGCAAGCGCCCGGCAACAGCGGCGGGCAATCGGGAGTGCCGGGGGGCCACGTCAATGACGACGCCACGAACAACGCGACGGTAAAGCGCACCGCGCGCGATTTGGCCACGAACGAACAGCTTCGATCCGACCTGTTAGGAATGGACCAAAATGCTGAGCTCAACCGCAGCACGGCGGTTACTGGACGCGGGATTATCGAGACAACCACCTATCCGAATCGCACGGAGATTCGGGTGTTCGACAAGCAGGGTCGCTACTTGGGAGCGTTCCTGATCAACCACGAAGCGTATTTCGCGCAGGAAACTCTGCAGAACGAAAACAGCGCCCGAATCGAACTGCGCGACCGCCACTACCTCATCGGCAAGGCTCGCGATGCGCTTAACCAGGCTGAGAAGGAGGCGGTTGATCGGCTGCTGGAAGGCGAAAAGTTCGGTGTTCGCCGATTCCCAGAGGATCCGACCGGAGAGCGCGCCAACGCGGAGCGCGAGGGCCTTTTAGGTCCACAATCACCACCTACGCCAGCGGTGGCCACGTCGCCTGACAGCGCGGCGGTGGCGGATCCGGTCGCTGGGCCGCCCGATGATCGGTCCCTCGGCGAAATGATTCCAATCATCGGCGTGTTGGTCTCCGACTTCCGCGGCTCGGTCGAGGCGTTGCTGTTCGCCGCGCAAATCGAACAGACCTTCGAGTACCGGAGGAAGATCAGGGAGTTTGCATCCCGTGTGTTGAGCGATGGAACGTCGACGGATGAACAGGTGAGGCTAGCGGAGCAATTGCTGGCCCATCCGTTCAGCCCCGATGTCGTCAAGGTGATAACCGAATTGGCGAAGGCCAATGCGAGTTTTGCCGGCCTCGTCATGGGAATGGTCACGAGCACCAGCGCTGTCTACCGATCAGTAAATGCATCTGGTGAAGTTGTATATGTGGGCATTACTAACAATTTCGCAAGGCGTGCCGCAGAGCATCTTCGGACGAAAGGGATTCAGATCGAGAAACTCGTCGGCGGTCTATCACGTAGTGACAGTCGCGCAATAGAGCAAGCACTTATTGAGATTTACAAGCTTGGCGCAAACGGCGGGTCGTTGTTGAACAAGATTAATAGCATTGCCGCTTCAAATCCAACATATGCAAATCAATTGCAACGTGGGCTTGATTTGCTTGAGTCGATCGGGTATGAGGCGGGAATGTAATTTGGATGACGACAGTGACGATAAAACCTGGCGACATGCTGGAGGCGCATACACCTAAAGGACTGGCTTATATTCAGTACGTCGGAAGGCATCGTGAATACGGTGACGTAATCCGAGTGTTTCAAGGACATTATGACCATCGTTGTACTAATCTCATTGAAGTTGCTCTGCGACCAGCGTATATTGCCTTTTATTCAGCACGCGCGGCTGTCAAACAAGGCCTTGTTGAGTATATTGCAACAGTACCGCTTGCGGAATTTGTCGTCGTTCCCAGCGATTTACGGCGGGCCGCTGCGAGAGCACGTAGCGGTAAGGTATTGACTTGGATCGTCGAGAGCGGGACAGGCGAAAGCTTGCGACACGAGCTCAGCGAGTCAGAGCGCGAACTACCGATCGCCGCTGTGTGGGACCACGAACTGCTAATCGAACGAATTTCGACTGGTTGGACCCCGGCGCAGGAGGTTTAGATTATGTGTACAGATAATGAAGCACTTGAGCAGCTGCGGTTAGTCTCGAACATAACTTCGCTTCATCTGCTTCAGCACTACCTTTACTTCCAACAAGAGAACGATGCGAAGGACGTCGCGAATACGATGGAGGAACACGGATTTTCCGTCGAATTGCGCCGCAGCGCTGACGGAATGGACTGGCTCGTGTTGGCTACAAGTCAAATCATGCCAACTGAGGCCAATGTCGCTGAACTGCGATTGCGGTTGGAACGAATCGCTTCCGAGCATTCTGGAGAATATGACGGTTGGGAAGCGGCCGTGGCGGATGAAAAACAGCCGAAGACGGAAAACTGAAAAGGAACTGTGACCCAGAAAAGGGGACGCGACTGGGACGCGACTCGTTTCATCGACATCAGACGGCGTTCAACCATTCGATGGCCGACGCCGCGCTGGCCTTGACCACCGGCGACGCCAACGCCGCGCTGGCCTGGATGAATGGCAAATGAAGACACCCATACTTCTCGGGCCGCGTTTGGTCAACCAAATTGGCCGAAGGCAAATGAAGGCAAATGAAGAGGTCGACCGGGGGTTTGGCGGCCGGCACGGTCCGAATGAGCTATCCCATTTCGCAGCTCGACTTTAGGTGGGGGTAGCCATCGCGGCAAGAGTCGAGGTCGGCGACAACGTGGCGGACTAAAATGCGCCATATGGCGCATTATCAGTTCAAACGCCCCCTGGAGTGGTGGCACCGGCGGCCGTCGCACCCGGTAGATCAAATGAGCCGATTCTGAAATCGTCTGGCGCACGCTTACGGGCGCGTATGGCCAAAAAATTCGGCCGACGAGAATAGTCTGGAAAAACCGAGTTCCGGGGCGGGGCGCGAGGGGGAATGTGCGTCGGCACACGAAGTGCAGCGAGGACTTCGCGCTGTTCAAACGCCCAGTTCGCGCCATGCGCGCGCGGCTCGGCGGCGATTGGAACTGATAGAGTGAAGGCGGCGCGCCGGAAGTGGTCAGGCGGCTTTCCGGTAGTAATATCGCAGCAGCCCGCCGAGGCGCTCGCGGCATTCGATGGTGCCGGCGCTTGCACCGGCGCCAGCGTCGGGTTGGATGATCTTGTTCTTCAGCCCCCTGGTGGTTGCGCTCGGTATGGTAGTGTTGAAGATACTCGATCGTCGCGTTGCGCAGCGCCTGCTCGCCGAAGAAGATCATCCTGGAGAGGCACTCCTCTTTGATGGATCTCATGTACCTTTCGATGTGCGCGTTCAAGTTCGGGCTTCGCGGCGGCAGGCGGACACATTCGGTTCCCTGCGTCTCGATGATCTCGCGGAAGGCTTCGCTGAACTTGGCGTCGCGGTCCATCAAGACGTACTTCTTACCATTGAGAAAACCGTCTTCGAAGTTCGTCAGGTTGCGGGCAACCTGCGTCATCCACGCCTCGTCGGGGTTGGGCGTACACCCGGCGAAATGGACCGTGCGCGTCTTGAGCTCCATCACGAACAGCAGGTAAAACGTCACCAGTCCGCCCTTCGTCCAGACCTCGACGGTCGTGAAGTCGATGGCCGCCAGCACGTCCCAATGCGCCTTGATGAACGTCGTCCAGGTGGTCGTTTTGTTCCGCACGGGCGCCGGTTCGATGCCGTTGGCCTTGAGGAGGTTTCCGACCGTGGCGTCGGAGATTTCGTGGCCGAGGTTGGCCAGCGCGCCTTGGATGCGGTCGTAGCCCCAGGCCGGGTTCTCCTTGGCGAACCGCAACACGAGCTCTTCGATCTCCTTGGCGACGGCGGGCCTGCCGGTCGACTTTCTCTTCGCGCTATGGTCCCATTTCTCGGCGATCAGCTCGCGGTGCCAGCGCATGATGGTGTCGGGCGTGACGATCGTCGCGATCCGTTCCAGCAACCGCCGACCGAGCAACTTGCCTTTGACCGCCAGCACGCGCCGGTCGTCGTCGGTAAGCAGAATCCGCTTCTTGCCGAGTTTTTTCTTGAGGACACGATTCTCAGCCATCAAGTATTCAATGGCTCGGTGATGGTCGCCGTGCGCCGCACCGGTGGCGATGAGCAGGAGCAAATGCCAGGGCTTGAAAAGGAAGCTCATTGGGCGTTTCGATACGTTTGGTGGTATATGGAGGCGGAGTGCATGCCGGCGGACTCGCGGGCATCCGGCCTTGGCGGCGACGGCGCGGCTGAATTCTCGCGAATTCAGCTTCAGGTATCGTTCCCGTTGGTCCCGCTTCAAGGCTGCCGGCATGGAGCGGGTCGTTGTTTAACAGCGGTCTGGGAGGGGCCGAATTGGGCAATCAGATCCCGAAGATCCCCAAACCAATTCTCCCCCGGCGATCGTCGCTCGAACAACGAGCTTCGTCCCGCTTTCCAACGCCGGAACCATGTCGAACACGACCAGGTCGGCCACATCGCCGGGCCGCAGGCTGACCGGCGCGCGCCCGAGTAACCGCGCGGGATAGGTGCTGGCCATGTGGATGGCCGTTTCAAGGTCAACGCCGGCAAAACGCATCACGTTGGTTACTCCCACGCCGATCGGCAGCGCAGCGCCGGCCAGCAGTTGATCTTGCCCGGCGATCACCAGCCGCCCGTCGGGCAGAATCTCAATCTCGCCGCCGCTGCTCACATAGCGACCGGCGGGCAGGCCGGCGAGGCCTGAGACGTCGCTCACCAGCAAGCAACGCTCGGGCGTCTTGGCGCGGACCATCGTCTTGACCACTTCGCCGGGCAGGTGGTGGCCATCGACGATCAGGCTCGCCAGCAACCGGTCGTCGGCCAGTTGGTCCCAAAGGTAGTTGGGGTGCCGCCGAAGCACTCGGTGCGCGCCGTTGCCCAGGTGCGTGCTCAGCCGGGCACCGGCATCGACCGCGGCGCGGATTTGCGCACCGTCGGCCCCGGTGTGGCCAATCGCCACGATCACCCCGGCGGCCACGACGCGGGCAATGAATTCGGGTGCTTCGTCAAAGTGCGGCGACATCGTCAGAATGCGAATTCGGCCGCCCGCCGCCTCTTGCAAGCGCTGGAACTCGTCCCAGTTGGGCCGGCGGCAATGCTCCAAAGGGTGCGCGCCGCGGGGACCGTCGTCGGTGGCGAAGTAAGGGCCTTCGAGATGAATGCCCGCCACCGAATGGCCGATGTCCGGCAGTTCGCGGCAGGCCGCGTCGATGACCCGCATACCGTGGGCCAGGCAATCGTAGCTTTGCGTGGTGAGCGTGGGGCAGAGGCTGGTGACGCCGAATGCCCAATGCTCGCGCACGATGGCAGCCACGCGCTGGGGAGTGAGCTCGAGTGAACTGAACTCCTGGCCGCGATAGCCGTTCACCTGCACGTCGACGAAACCGGGTGCCACGATCGGCAAAACGACACCGGCCCCGTTGGCGCCGATCGAGGCAGGGTCCACGGACGCCGCGCGGACGATGCGCCCTTGGGCGATTTCGATCCGCACGGCGGCGAGCGTGTCAAAACGTCGAGCGATGAATTGCATCGCGGTCACACTTCAAGCGTTGCTCGGAATGACTTCCGAGCGACGCCCGATCATTGGGCTTCGGGCACCGAGGCTTGCACGGCGTGCAGCACGCGCTTGTCGGCGTCGTCCTGCACGAAGGCGACCACCGCCAGGCCCTTGAAATCGATCTTGGGCATGGCCGCGGGGAAACCTCGCCCCCCCTTGGCGAAATCGTCGAGGTACGTGTTCAGGCCCTCGCGCACCTCATCCAGGTCGATGGTCAGCTCGACCTTCCCTTCGCCGGCCGCCAGGGCTTTGCCCTCGACACCGCCGGGAAAACCGCGCACGACGTGATGGTGAAACCGCAATTGGTTTCCGCCGACGTAACGGATCGCTTCCTCCGTCAGCGCCACGCGCAAGCGGAGCTTCGATTCGCCGTCATCCTTGGCTTCGTCGTCGGCGCCGGCCTGGGCCGTGGCGCTCACCAGGATCGTGTCGCCCGAGCGAGTGAGTTGCAATTCGATCTTGGCCGACTTCGCGCTGGCGAGCTGCTTGTCGATCTCCTGTCGGAACTCGTCGTACTTGCCCTTCGATTGCGGCATGCCTCCCCCGCCCCCCGCGGCCGCAACGCCGTTGAAATAGGTGCTGGGCGTGCCGCGCAGAGAGTAGTACCCCGAGCGGGACTCCGAGTCGGGGTTCGTCAGCGGGTCGGGTCCGGGAATGTGCAGATGGTACTGCATCGTGACCAACTCCGTCGGTTGGTACGTGGCGAGCAAAGCGTCGAACGCCACGTCGGCGGCCACGCAGGGCGGGCACTGGGCGCCGGTGAACAGCTCGAACAACACCACGCGGTCGTTTTCAGGATCTTCGCGGCCCGCGAAAGGTTCGGGCTTGAAAGGGGGCACCTTGGCGTGGTACTCCTCGTCGAGCTTTTCGTCGAGCACGGCCATCTCGGCCTCGGCCTTGGCGGCCAGGTCCTTCTTGCCCGCCAGCGTGGCCGCGCTTGCCAGGGCCTGTGTCACCGCCGCCTGTTGATCGATCGAGGCA
>DATLQY010000529.1:0-5938 GCA_035534975.1 Pirellulales bacterium | reverse complement strand
TGACCTTCTTGTACATCGAGCGCAGCAGGAACAATGTCGCGAAACAGGTATCGCAAACGTTGCCTTCCTGGTTCCTTGTCTGCCAGTGGCCGTCCGCGTCTTGTAACTTGAACAGCGACTTCGCCGCATCCGTGTACCAGGGCATTTCTTTCTCGATGTTTCCGTCCACATAATCCCTGAACGTCCGGTAGCGTTCGTAAGCGTAGAGGTAATAATAGGGATGCTGTTGGGGATCGACGGTGAAAATTTTGTCCATGTGGCCGTTGGCTTTTTCCATTCGCTGCCAGAGCATGCTGGGATCGACCTGGGTCGTCTCCTTTCCCTTGCGGCCGACGCCCGGCTTCTTGACCCTTTTCAAGGGATTGTCCGCGTCGTCCGCGGCGCCGCCTTTGCCGAGTTTATCGTCGAGCAGGCCGAAATAATCGGCGCACATGTAGAGACTACCCGCGCCGGCGGCGCAAATACTCTCGGTGGTCGTGGCCTGCTCGATAGGAATAAAGCCGCCCGGGTCATTGCCCTGGTACCCGTGGGCACCGTCGGGGTCTTGCGTTCGCATCAGCCAGTTGGCGCCCTTCTCCCAGGAATCCAGGGGCGTTTCGAAGCCGGCCGCTTCCGCCGACCAATAACCCAGTATCCCGTATTGGGTCATCGACGTGTCGCCGGTGTCCCGAGCGAGATACCCCCAGCCTCCGTGCGCTTTTTGGCAAGCCTGCAGGCGGCCGACCAGGGTGTTGATGGCTTCGGCGTGCTGGACATGCTGCTCAGGCGGCAGTTCCGTCAGGAAAATGAGCATCAGCCCGGTCGCGTAAACGTATTCGACGTTCCCGGGGTTGTCGGATTTCAACGCGTCGTACACCGCCGCGACCGCTTCCTGCACGCGCGCGTGGTTGGGTTGCTCGGCCTTGAGAAACACCAGTCCGACCAGCGCTTTGCCGCCGTGGCGACCCTCGGTGCTGGTGGAAGCGGCCAAGTACGCGCAGGCCCGAGCGACGGACGCCTTCACTTCCGGACTTTTGGGAGTCAGGGCGCGGGCGGGGGCGGGTAAAAACGCCGCGCCCACCAAGGCCAGACAAACGGATCGAAGAACCAGCGACTGTCCAGCCAGTGTGCGCGCCATGATTGCCTCGCCTGCGTGGGAGAACATCTCACTATCGCTTTCATGGTAGCCGTGACGATGGAGGCGTGTCAAGCGAACGCCTTTCGTCCGGCCCGAGCACCGTCAAAATACGCTCGCCGATCGCGTGGCCGATGCCGGCCCCCGTGTAGGGTCCGGTGTGGCCGAGGTCGTAGAAGTCGGTGCGGCCATTGTCGTCGAGCAACGCCGAGAGATCGACGAAGTCGTCTCGATCCGCCATTTTCGTTCGCGTCTCGCGGTAGAAGCTCTCCACGAACGTCGCGGCGCCCCGTTCAAGCGAGCGGTAGACGTCTTCTTCGTCGTTCGTTCTCCCGCGCTTCGTCGCGACCAGCGGCTGAAGTACGAACAAAGGCCGGATGTCCAGATTTTCGCAGATGGCGCGGAGCACCTCCGTGTTCATCACGTAGGCCTCGACGGTTCGGCGCAGGTTCTCCTCACTGCCGTCGAAGATGAAACCGGCGTCCCCGCCGGTCGGCTCGAAGATCCAGGTGCCGAAGTCGCGGTAGAACTGCGACCAATCGAACAGGCCGCGAGCCAGGCTGTAGCGAGCGACTCCGGCATAGTCCCGCTCGACGAGCAACTTGAGCTTCGACGCGATGTCGGCCTGCATGCGGCCCGCTCCGCAGGTGTAGCCCCAATAGCCATCGTTGAAGCCGTCATAGAAGACGACGGCAGTGGGTCGCTCGTCGGGGCGCACGCGGCGCAACAATTCCTGGAACTTGATCGACTCCAAGGTGGATTGGAACATGCCCATGCCAAAGTTCTGGCTGAAAACTCGCAATCCGGCTTCGTTCAAGCGAACGGTGGCCTGGTTGGCGATCGTCCGTTCATCGGTGGTCTCCGTGTTTTGCATGGTCGAGCCGCCAAAGAACCAGATCCGCTGGTTCGCCTCTTCGGCTGGCACGGAGCCGGGGCACAGTCGCGCGCCAAAGGGCGAGGTGAAGTTGACCGTCGGCGACGCGCGCGGCGCACTATGGTAAAGAAAGTAGTCGGCATAACGCAGCTCGTACCGCCCCCAGGGGCCACGGTCTTTCAGAAACTGGTCTTTTTCGGGCAGGTCCTCAGCCAGCTTGAGCCAGAGCCGTTCGTCTCTCGGTATTCCGGCGCGCCAACGAGCCCAGCCTTCGAGGGCGCCAACCGCGGCGCTTAGCATGCCCGCCAGCAGCAACAGCTTTCCGGCAAGTCGCGCGGTCTTGACCGCGGCGAGGCGCAGAAGCGGACGCCGCGCATCACGTGGCAGTCTTGCGAACAGCCAGGCTCCGGCGACCAAGGCGCCGCCACCCAATACGACCAAAATGATCTGCAATGGCCCCAATCCCGGTGCGCTTCCGGGAAGCAGGTCGCGCACCAACGCGAAGACCACCACGAGCCCGCCAGTCAAGCAGAGCACGATCGAGGCGCGAAATCGGCTCGCGTGTCGAGCTTCGACGTGTCCAGCTTCGACCGAATCCTCGACGACTCCATCGGCCTCGGTTCGCGGGCCGCCGTTCGCGTTTTCGGACGATCTCTTCGATTTCTCTGCGGGCTTTGCCATGAGATGATCTCATCGGTCGACCGACGGGCGCGCAAAGCGACAAACCACCGGATCCTTCGGGCCGCCAATGCCGACCAATGCAGTCTACATTGTCAAAACCGCTCGTTCCAGTCGCGACACGCGTACTTCGTCTGGGCCAGTGAACGCATCAGTTCCGCCGGCCAATCGGCCAGTGGTTCCGCCGCGGACCACGCGCTGACGAGCACACGCCGCAGCTCGGCGCCCGACACGGGCAGGTTGGCAATGAAGGCGCCGTGCGAGCGGCCGCCGCGGTAGCTGGGCTGGCGCGGGGGAGGTGCCAGGCAGAGTTCGACGAGCGGAAGGGGAAAGTCGTAGAGCAGCGTGCCGTGGTAAAGCAGCGTGTCGCGCTTGACTCGCAGGCTGTTGCCTGAAAACTTGCGATCGCCCCAGGCCAGATCGCTCGTGCCGCGAGCCGCGATGTCAGGCACCAACGCGCCAAGGCCTTCGACCAACGTATTCAGCACGAAGCAGTGGGCCGCGTCGATCGCACGCAGTTCGGGCCGCGATCGCAAGCTAAGCACCACGGCGTACATCAGGCAGCCGGGTCCGGCGACGACCGCCGCGCCTCCGCTGCCGCGGCGCAAGATCGGAATGCCGCGCTCGCGGCAGGCGTGCAAGTGGACCTCGCGGGCCACCTGCGAAGATCTGCCCACGATGACCATCGGATCCGAGGGCTCCCAGAGCCGCAAGCACTCGAAGGGCGGCTCAGCAGCCTCGGCCTGCAGCAACAGGGCCTCGTCAAGCGCCAGGTTCTCCTCCGGGCTCGGCAAAGTAAGATCGAGGTAGCGCATCGTCGGAGGATTTCCGCCTTCTTTCCGAATGGGTTGACTATGCCCTGTGGCCCTCTACACTTGGGGTTTATGCCGACCACCGACACCAACGATCCGCCGCAGGCGCACCGCTGGGCGAGCGTCTCGCCCGACGATCAATTGCCGCCGGTCACCGCGCCCAGCGCCGGCTTCATCGTGCAGTTGTTCGTGATCCCGGCCCTGATCGTGGCCATCATCTTCGCGATCGGCTGGGGGATCAAGTGGCTGGCCGACCACGGCGCCGACCCTAAGGCCTACGTCGCCGCGCTCAAGCGCGATAACGACGGAAGCTGGCAAGCCGCGCACGATCTGGCCGACGTGCTGCGCAACCGGCGAAACGACCACTTCAAGGACGACCCGGCGCTGGCGGCGGACCTGGTCGACGCGCTGCGAACGAACATCGACTCGGGCCGCGTGGATGAGCACGCGGTCGAGTTGCGCATCTACCTTTGCAACGCGCTTGGCGAGTTTCGCGTGCCCGGAGTCGTCGGTATCCTGGTCAAGGCGGCCGGGCTCGAACGCGACGATCGGGAAGCGAACGTGCGAATGGCCGCCGTGAAGGCCCTGGCGGTGTATTTGTCGCAAGTGCCGCCCGCTCTTCGCGCTGACCCGCCCGAGTTGTTGCCGGCGATCATCGAATCCTCGGGTGACGAGCGTCCGCTGGTGCGTTCGACGGCGGCCTTCGCGCTGGGCGCCCACGCGGGCCCGGAGGCCACGCGGCGGCTGGTGGCGATGCTGAACGACAGTTACCCCGACGTCCGCTACAACGCGGCCACCATGCTGGCGATGCAGGGCGACGAGCGGGCGGTGGCCACGCTGGCCGAAATGCTCGACCCCGCCGAGATGGTGGCGGTGATGTCCGAGGAGCAACCGGCGTCCCGCGATTTCAAGCGACAACTGATCCTCATCAACGCCCTGCGGGCCACCAAGGAGCTCGCGGCCAAGAACCCCGCGGCCGATTTGAGTCAACTGGGCGCCGCGGTCGAAAAACTGCGCGGGACCGATTCGCCCGCCCGAATCCGTACGGAAGCCAACGCCGTCCTCATCGAAATGAAGCACCAGGAACAAGGAAACCAGACATGGCCACCAACGCCGAAGTGATCGACATGCTGAAGACCGCCTACTCGATGGAGCTCGAGACGGTCATGAATTACCTTGCCAACAGCATCAATCTCGACGGCGTCCGCGCCGAGGAGATCAAGAAGTCGCTTGCCATCGACATCGCCGAGGAGCTGGGGCACGCCACGCAGCTCGGGCAACGGATCAAGCAGATCGGCGGGCTGGTGCCCGGCTCGATGAAGATCAAGCTCGGCAACCAGAAGCAGCCCACGGACAACACGACCGACGTGGTGGGCGTGATCCGCTCGGTGATCGAGGCCGAGGAAGCCGCCTGCGCCCAATACAAGAAGCTGATCAAAGCCACCGAGGGCGAGGACTACGTCACCCAAGACCTCTGCATCCAGTTGCTGAAGGCCGAAGAGGAGCACCTGGTGCTCTTCAAGGGGTTCTTGAAGGAATACGCGCAGTCCTGAGCCGTATGGGTGGCGGGTTTTGGGGGATTTTTTTTACGTCCACGCCGCACTGGCCACAACTCTTCCGTTCACCGTCAGGCAGAGGCTGGGTCGCTAAAAACTTGGGCTTTGGACTGGAACGTCGTTATACCGATTTCGTTCCGCACGTAGAACGGAATTTATTCCGTTAGAAGCGGGAAACGGAATGAATTCCGTTCTACGCTGCACGAACAGCCAGAGGCTCGTATGTCATGTTGCCTCATATTGGCCATATCAAGCTTGCTGGCCGTCCCGGAGAGCGGCCCGCGAACGATTACCGGTAATGTGTTTGATCGAGCCGGCAATCCCGTCGCCGATGCTCTGGTGATCGTGGCCAAAGGCCCCGAGAACTTTCGTGCGATGCGCGAGGGAGCCCGTGCGGGAAAGTCGACCGAGTCGATCACCTTGGCAACCACAAACAGCGATGGATTGGGCAGATTCACTGTCACTTTGCAAGTCGATGCGCTCGACGACTGGCCCGCGCCGGCGCTTTCGCTCTGGGTGGTTCGGGACGGCTTCTCGCTTGAGGTGCGGCGGCTGGCAGCGGACTGGCCTGGCGTGGCGCCGCTGCGGTTGACGTTGGCCCCCACGGAGCGCGTCGATCTCCGCCTCGCGGCGCCAGACGGTATTCCCGCGGCCGGCGCGAGCGTCACTCCCGAATGGGTGCGCGGGGCTCTGGTGCCCGCGGATCTGGCCGAACGGCTGCGCGTGACCGTCGGCGACGACGCAAACGCCTCAATGAGCGGCGTGAAGCCCGGTGACCTGAAGACGATCCGCGTGCAGACCGGCTCCTACGGCACTCAGTGGCTTGCAATGCCAAACACGCCTGCGAAACGGGCCACGTTGTCTCTGGTGGCCGTCGGGCAAATCAGCGGGCACATCGCGGGTC
>DATLQY010000528.1:0-13954 GCA_035534975.1 Pirellulales bacterium | reverse complement strand
CCAAGGCTGATGGTGACCGGACCAAAAAACGGCGTCCGCCCGGTTCCTCGCCGGTCAAATCCCTTGGCCCCCCGTGAACGGTCGAGCAGTCGATTGACCGCTTCTCGCACGCGCCGCTCACCCCCGCTTCCGATCAACCAGGTGCCGACGTCCGACGATTGCGACATGATGCTGGCCCTCAGGTGAAAAGTGGAAATGAACCGCGAGGCGGTCTATCAGCCACCCGCGGTGCCGTGCCAACAGGAAGTATAGGTCATGTTTCGACGGTACGCCAAAAAGCGCGAAACATTCCCTCATTCCGACCTGCCGCCGTTCGTACCGGCCGTTTTCTGATCGCCCAGCCCGAACAGCAGCCGCTCGGCGTTCTTGTGGTAGACCTTCTCCAACACCTCGGCGGGCAGGAATATACCGTAGATGTTCCAAAAACCTTGCCGATGATGGCTGGCGGCGCAGTCGAAATACTCGTCGTCGGTCTCCAGGAAACGGTAGTAGATGCGGAACGCCTCGCGCGCCGGCGTCGTGTCGGTGCCGAACATGATCCGGTCCTGGTACTTGAGAAAGAACCTTCGCGCCGTGTAGGGCTGACGGCCGAGCTCCGAAATCCGGGCGTCGATGTCGACGTGCATGTTCGGGTAATCGTCAAGCCATCCGGCCAAGGTCGCCAGGTCCTCCACGTTGTTGCCGAAGTGCGCGCAGATGAACGTCGTCTTGTCGTGCTTGGCGATCACGCGAGTCATCTGGGCCATCAACTCCTCGCGCGAGGGAAACTGCTCGCCGTAGAAGAGCCAGTTCGAGTGTTCGTTGAGCTCGTGCCAGCGCTCGTTGAACCGGTCGAGCGGCGTGAAGAACGCGGCCGGATCGGCCGTGTGCAGCATCACCGGCCGGTGGTGCTTGGCACAGGTCGCCCAGATCGCGTCGAGCTTGGGGTCGTCGACGGGCACCAACCGGCCGTCGCGGTAACGGATCGTCAAACCGAGCGACTTGTGGAACTTGAGTCCCTTGGCCCCGAGGCGGAAGCTCTCGTCCAAACGTTCGGATTCGCGGCGGCCCCATTCGTCGTCGTCGATGCCTTCGAAGTTCACCAGGGCGAACGTCAGGAAACGGTCGGGGTGGGCCTCGTCGAGCGCGGTCAGGGTTTCTCTCAGCCGGTCGCCCCAACCGCCGTCGAGGTTGACGACGGTCCGCACGCCCGCCGCGTTCATTTCGGTCAGATAGCCGGCCACTCGGTCGGCCGTGAGCGTCTCCTTGCCGCCGCCCAGGTGATTGTGAACGTCGATCGCCGGAGCGGCCGGTTTTTCGAGGCGCGTGGCCTTGGTCACGAGCATCGACCGGGGCTCCCACTCGCGAAGTTTCAGATCGCGAACGTCTTCCGGCTCCTGGGCCGCGAGCGGTACGACGGTAAGGCAAAAAGCGCCGATCAAGAGACGGCAAAGTTTCATGGGTTTCCTCATGGCGGGAGAAACGGCAGCGCGAGATTCTCGATCCGTTCGACTTCGTCGGCGTCCAAGTGAAAACCGAAGACGTCGAGGTCAGCCCGCATGTGGCCGGCGTTGGCGGTGCCCGTCAACGGCACCATACCGACTTCGATGGCGAACCTGAACACGATCTGGCTCGCGGTTCGGCGGTGGCGTTCGGCGATCCGGGCCAGTTCAGGACTCGCCAGCGCCTCCTGGTTGGCGGTGAGCAGGGAGAAGCCCTGGTATACCAGCCCGTTGGAGGCGCAGAACTCGCGGACACGACGATCCCAGCTCCGAACCGCGTAGCACCGGTTTTGAACGACGCGGGGCCCGACTTTTGCTTGCTGGCAGAGGCGCTGGAGCTGTTCGACGGTTACGTTGCTGATTCCGAGAAGGCGAGTCCGGCCGCTGTCGTGGAGGGCTTCCATCGCCCGCCAGGCCGCCCAGTCGGCTGGCGCCAAGCCGTCCCTCTGACTCGGGCCGTGCAGCAAGAACGAGTCGATCGTCGTAGTACCCAAGTGCTCGAGTGAACTGGCGAACGATTGCTCGACCTGGGTCGCGATCGGGGCCTTGGGATCATAGGGCAGGCGATGATCCTGTCCGCGCTGGAAGGTAAACTTGGTTTGCAGGAACAGATCGTCCCGAACGACGAGTCCGCCGGCGATTGACGCCGCGATGGCCTTCCCGACCGCCGCCTCGTGGTAATGACGGCGCTGGTTGGCCGTATCGATGCCTCGAAATCCGTGCCCGATGGCAAGCTCGGTCAGACGCTGCGTCTCCCCCTCCTTCCAAGCAGTCCCGTACAGGAAACGGGGAACTCGAACACCATCGATCAACAAGGTCTGCTCGGGCATCGACGTTTCCGGCTCAGGCGGGCAATTCTTCCGAAAAGTAAGTTCGCTTCTTGGCCATCCCGCCATTGTAGCCGAGCTTGCCGCACGAACTCCACCGCTTTCGTGTGATCCGTGTTTTTCGTGGTTGTCATCGTCCTTGCAACCCGGCGGAGAGCAGGCGGACACCAACTACAAAAGATTGGGCCAGGGATCTTCGGCCGCAACCACAGGGTGGAAACTCGTCGTAACAGGCATCATTCAGAAGGGCGGATTTTTGGGTCGTCTGGCGAATTCGTGGGTCATTTGGCCCTTCCGCTGGACATTGGCAGGCCGTCGCCCGGATGAGACTTCGAGAGCCATTCGACGAAGTACCGTGGCCTCTTCTCCTGTTGTTTTTCCGAAGTTGCTCGCTGTTCCGAATTGTCAGTGCTGAATCCAAGGTGGCTCCCTGTGCAATCGGTTGCAAAGGTCGACGGCCGCATCGTAGAGCGGCTGCTTGCTCGCGGCCGCGCAGAGGTCGAGTTGATCGCCGAATCGGCCGCATTCCCGGCAGAAGAACCGACCTGACCTTAGGTTAACGGAAAAACGGCGATCACGTTGCTTTGCGGTCGTCGGCTTGAGCGGGCAAGGGCCGTAACGCTGATCTCCCGAGCCATTGGTCGCAATGAAGCCGAGTAATTCCAGCACTTCGGCCACGGAGATCTCGGCTCGTAGCTGCTGAAAGTCAATCCCCGGCATGGTCGGCTGCTCCAGAGGATGGTCCGGCTGCAGGTCAAGGACAGGAGAAGAGGCCACGGTACTGCGTAGCCGGCACCGGCCGGCGTGCAACCATTTTTGCGTGTAGTGTCACCGAAAGTCCAGCCCCGGCAAGCGGTTCGAAATCTGCGAACTTCGGCCTTGTCAGTTCGCCTTTTACGAACTAAAATGAACTCAGATGCCGACAATAGGAGAAGCACCGGATGCGGGTCATCTCGAAGGCGAGACTCCGGGAGTTTTGGGAAATCCCCGGCAACGACGACTCGGAAGGTCCACTGCGAGCTTGGCACACCCACGTCAGCCACAAGAGCGTGGCCTGGCGATCATGGGCGGATGTGAAGACGGCATTCGGTTCAGCAAGCCTCGTTGGAAACTGCGTGGTCTTCAACATCGGCGGAAACAAGTTCCGGCTGGTCACTCGCATCCTTTATCCGAGCCAAAAGGTCTTCATTTTGACGGTGATGACGCACGCCGAGTACGACGAGGAAAAGTGGAAGGAAGACTGCGGTTGCTACGAGCCGCCCCCTCCGAAGCATGGCAAGAAACCCAAACCGGGAGCCGTACGATGACCACGAAAACGCAATTCCGCTTGAAGGGAAAGAGCCGCGACTCGTATCTGGAGCTCGTGCTGGATTTCCCTTTGGCGTCGATCAAGTCCGATGATCACCTTGCCGAGGCACAGAGGATGATGGACCAGCTTCTCGCCCGTGGCGCGCTCGACGAGGGCGAAGAGACCTATCTCGATGCTCTGAGCGACCTCGTGGGTGCCTACGAGGACGAGCATCACTCCATCGAACCGGCTTCCGATGCCGACATGCTCCGGCATCTGCTGGATGCGAAGGGCGTTTCCCAGATTCAACTGAGCCGTGACGCCGGGCTGCCGAAGTCGACGATCTCGGAAGTGCTCGCCGGAAAGAAGCCGTTCAGTCGGCAGATGATCCGTAAGCTGGCGGATTATTTCCACGTCGATGTCAGCGTGCTGGCTTCGAACATCTGACACTCGTTCGCCGGCTGCCAGTCATTCGGCCGGGCAGGCGTCGCCGACGCCTGCGCGCATCGGCCACATCGACCTCTGCCTCGAAGTTGCGTACCGCAAGGTCTGCCGGAAGGACACGACGCATGATAATTGACAGCTCCCTGCGACGCCGTCAAAATACCGCAAAGCTCTGCCGCACGCGCTCTTTCGGAGGTAGCTATGCCGATCCGCTACAAGCACGACGAAACCGTGGCAACCACCCCGGATCGCGCTTTTGCCGCGATTGACGATCTGCCGCTCACGGCCAAGTGGCTGCCCCCGTGCGTGAGCCTGGCAAAGGTTGGCACCGGGCCGAACGCCCCCGGCGACAAGCTCCGCTACGTCTATAAGCAGGGTGGGCGGCAAAACGAGATGGCCGGCGAGATCCTGGCGCGCACGCCCGGAGAGCGGCTGCACTGCAAGTACAGCGACGGCTCGTTTGACGTTTCGGTCGATCTGTCTGTCTCCGCCGCGCCCCGCGGAGCGCTGACCACGCACATCATCGAGATCACACCCAAGACGTTGTTTGGGAAGCTGATGTCGCCGCTGATCCGGTTCGGCGTCGGAAAGCAGACACGCGATGCTGCGGCCAATCTCAAGGAATTACTCGAATCGGCGAACTCCAAATAGTACAATCGCGACAACGAAACTTGTGCTTGGCAAACAGGCGTTTCCACGATGTACCGTTCTCGACTTCTCCTGGCAGTGGCTTTGGTCACGGCGCTATCATGCGGGCAGGCCGTGGCCGAATTGCGTTCGCGGCTCGACGAGTTCAAAGTCGGGGTCGGCAAGGCGATCATTACGCCCAATCCCCTCATCCCAATCTCCGGAGGCATCGGTCCGGGCAATCCCTCCACCGGCAAGCAGGGCGAGCTAAACGCCCGCGCCATGGTCTTCCAACAGGGTGAAACCAAAGTCGCCGTCGTCCAACTCGACCTCCTCGGGTTCCCTTCCGTCCTTTGCGCCCGCGTTCATAAACAAGTCCCCCGCATCCCCGCCGACAATATCCTCATCGGCTCGACCCACACGCACAGCGCTCCTGACTGCTACGGCTTCCCCGGCCTCAATGGCAAAGCCTCAGGCGATCTCAAGTACATGGACTTCGTCTGCAATCAGGCCGCCATCGCCGTCAACCAGGCCCTCGACGACCTTCAGACCGCTCACCTCAAGATCGCCACCGGTGAAGCCAAGGGGAAAATCGCCTACAACTATTACGCTCCGGAACTCTACGACCCCCGCATGAGCGTCATCCAGGCCATCACCCCGGCCGGCAAGACCATCGGCACGCTAGTCAACTACGCCGTCCATCCCGAAGTCCTTGGCAGCGGACTCGGCCTCGTCAGCCCCGACCTCGTCGGCCCTCTTTGCGATCAGCTCGAAGCGGACCTCGGCGGAATGGGAATGTTCATGAATGGCGCGCAAGGGGGCATGATCACCGCCGACAACCGCCTCCTCGACCGGCCCTCCGATCCTCTCAACGCCAAATGGCACGACGCCCGCACCTGGGAAGAATGCCTCCGCATCGGCCAGCTCATGGCCTCCGAAGCCCAGCGCATCGTAAAGGACGCCGAACCGCAGACCGACCCCGGCCTCGCCTGTTATGCTCGGGAGGTCAAGTTCCCTGTTGCTTCCGAGCTGATGTGGACGATCATCTTGGGCTCCCCTTTGAAATACCCGCACAACAAGGACAGGTCGATCTCCACACGCATGAACCTGGTCAACATCGGCAACGCCCAGATCCTCACGATCCCCGGCGAAGCCCTCCCCAATATCGGCTACTACCTCAAACGGCACATGAAGGGGGACAACAACCTCATCTTCGGCCTCACCAACGACGCCTTCGGATACATCCTCACCAAAGTCGACTTCAACAGCTTCAAGCGCTACGAATACGTCTCCCGTACGTCACTCGGCGAAATGACCGGCGAAATCCTGATTGAGAACGCCCTCGACTTGATCGAAGACTCCTCCGCCCCGGCAATACAAAAGTAGCAGCCGCCCTTGCAGGCCATGACGCCCTTGTCAAGCCCTGGCGTTTGCTCCCTAACGCCTAACGCCTTTCTGGTCAATGAACTTCCCAACTCGCTGGCCTGCAATACATTACGTCGCTGGAATTCGACGCAGGATGTTCACGATTTACTTGCACATCTCACAGTGGTAGGCTGGGGAGCTCCGGTTGACTCTCACCCAAACCGCTAGCCATTGCAACCCGAACCAAAATGCCGCCGTCTGACAGATCTTCCCATTCATATAAGGCGACCATTTCGGACCCATCAGACTGCCGGCACGTTCCCGGCCGCGGATTCGGCCGCCGGGAGTTCCTCGCGTTGGCAGCCCTGTCGCCGACACTTGGCGGTTTCTCCAGCGCCGAGGCCGTAGCCGCGGCGAAACCGGAGTCAACGGGACATGCCCGTCTTCTTTTCACCTCGCAGGGGAAGACCGGAATCGTCGACGCGGATGGCAGCGGATTGCGTTACTTCGACTTCCAGGTTCCCGGCCAGGCCACCTGGCAGCCGGGGCCGGTTTTTCCGGACGGGAAGCGAGTCGTCTTCTTGAGCATGGAACCACGCCGAGATGGCCCAGGCCGGCCGTTCGACGAGTTTTACACGCAAACCCCGACCCATCTCTGGGTGCATGACCTCGAAAGCGGCTCGCTGGATGAGATTTGCGCCAAAGATCGTCTGGCCCCCTTTGTGACACCAGCCCTGTTACTGAGCGACGACCGAATTCTGGTACAAGTCGTTCGCAACAAAGTCGGGCAGATCTACAACGTCCTTCTCGACGGCACGGACGCACGCGAGTTCACCCGCGCCGGTGAAGGATTGCCGTACGGCCTGAGCCTCAGCCCGGACGGCCGGCGCGTGGCCTTCCACCTCGCAAGCCCGCAGGGTTATCAGGTCTGGACAAGCGACATTGACGGATCGAACCGCATCCGCATTGCTGGGCAGCCCGATCATCTCTACTTCGGTACGAATTGGTCGCCGGATGGAAAGTGGATCTTGTATGTCGACTGTCTCTATCGGCAGGATCCAGGCCACGATTGGGCCGACGTGTGCATCGGCCGTTCCGACGGAACCGAACACCGCGTTGTCACCAGCGGGCAAGCGATGTGGTTCGCCGCGACGTACGGCGATCCCATGACTCGCGGCGGCGGATCGAACGTGCCCGTCTGGACGCGTGACGGCGCCATCCTGTTCCCGCGGCGACTGCCCGATTCGAAGGTCCCGTGGGAATACCAGCCCCAGCGGACCGACGTCGACCATTTCAACCGGGATTTCAAGCCCGAATTGGCGCGCGGTGGAGTGGAAATCTGTCGTCTCGATCCGCGGGACGGGCGAGTCTCCGTGGCGACCCACAGCGACCCGCCTGCGTGGGACTTCCGCGCCAGCGAGTCGCCGGACGGGAAACAGATCGTCTTTTGTCGAGCGGCGACTTCCGGCGCCCCGGCGATCTGGGTGGCCGGCGCTGACGGAACGAGCCCGCGTCTTGTGACCCGCGGTCAGGTGGACCGGGGCGCAGATCACCCGCGTTGGTTACAGCACGCGACTTAGATTCTTACGTCGTGACATGCGCGCGTTCGGGGCGCCATGTTTGCGTGATCGGGCGTGGTCGGGCCGTGCGCGTCCCAACCCGGACTATTCATGGTCCCTGGGTGAACGCGCGTAGTCTGCCGTCACACTAACCCGCAGCGCAAGCAAGGTCAGAGGAATCCCGAATGGTCTGAAGGTCGACCGACCTCGGTGCTCGAACCAATTGCAACGGCGGCGATCGTTTTGCGAGCGTCCAGTCCCAGCGTGGATTTCCGGTCGTGACCGGATGCACATTCGGAAAATCCCCTGATTTGCTCGTTTCTTGGGTCCGCTTTGCGACGTTCGCTCCGTTGACCTTTACGGGGGGCGCGCGCCCGTCGACGCGCAAAAACGCGAAATCCGCAAGGGACCCAATTGGACATGTTCGCCGAATTGATGCCAAACCTACGATCGATTCTGTTCCGTCGATCCAACCCGCGCCGCAAGCGGCGACCGACAAGCCCTTTGCGCCGGTCTGCCTTGCGGGGCGTCGAGCGGTGCGAAGACCGCCTGCTGCTGACGTTCCACCTCTGGACGATCGATCAGATGTTCTCCAGCGCCGACGGCAAGGTGCAGTTCATCGAGCTGCGCGACCCGGCCAACGGCGAAAGCCACTTGCAGGGCCATTTCATCAGCAGCCAGACGACCGGAAACAAGTTTACCTTTCCAGCCGACTTGCCGACCGACAACACGGCCAACATGCACTTCCTGATCGGCACGACCGACTACGCCAAGCAACCCGGGGCCGTGACACCTGACTACACGGTGCCGGACAATTTCTTTTCCGTCGCGGGCGACACCATCGACTACGCCGACGTCAACGTGGTGAGCTTCGCCGCCGGGCAGTTGCCGACCGACGGCAAGGCGTCGCTGTCGTTCAACACCGACGAGAGCATCCACGGAACCAACGCGACGAACTCCGAAACGAACCTGGCCGGCCAGACGAGCTCGGTGACGGTTGGCGCGCACGTGAATTTGGCCCCCACCATCGACCCGATTGCCGACCCGGCGTCGGTCCTTCCCAACTCGCCCCAGCAGACGATCAACCTCACCGGCATCAGCGCCGGGGCGGGCGAAACGCAGAACCTCACCGTCAGTGCCAGCAGCAGCAACACAGCCCTGATCCCTAACCCGAGCGTCAGCTACACCAGTCCCAATTCGACGGGCACTTTGACCTACAGTCCCGTCGCCGGAGCGACCGGCGTGGCCACCATCACCGTCACGGTCCATGACGACGGAGGCACCGCCAACGGCGGCGTCGATACGACGACACGCACCTTCAACGTCCGCGTCAACCCGCCCAACAAGGCGCCGACGATCGATCCCATCGCGGACCCGCCCGCGGTGTTCGAAAACTCGACGACGCCCACGGTCGTCAACCTGACAGGTATCACTGCCGGGCCGGGCGAGACCCAGAACCTGACGGTCACCGCCACATCCGGCAATCAAGCCCTGCTCGCCAATCCGGTAGTGACTTACACCAGCCCCACCGCGACAGGCACACTGTCGTTCGTGCCCGTCGCCGGCGCGTTCGGCACGACGACGATCGCCGTGACGGTACGCGACGATGGTGGCACGGCCAACGGTGGCGTCGATACGACGACGCGCACGTTCAAGGTGACGGTCACGCAGGTGAATGCCGCGCCCACGATCGACGCCATCCCCGATCCGCCGCCGATCCTGCCCGGCTCGGGACAGCAGACGATCAGCCTGACGGGCATCACCGCCGGCTTGAACGAGACCCAGAACCTGACCGTCACCGCCACCTCGGACAACACGGCGCTGATCCCCAATCCGACGGTCATTTACACCAGCCCGAATGCAACCGGCACGCTGACGTACATCCCCGTCGCCGGCGCGAAGGGCACGGCGACAATCACGGTGACGGTACACGACGACGGTGGCACCGCCCACGGCGGCATCGACACGACGACGCGCACCTTCACGGTCCACGTGGGGCTGACAGCGGACCAGATCTTCGTGCAGCACCTCTATGGGGACCTGTTCCATCGCGATCCCGGCAACGACGAGCTGACGATCTGGACCGGCAAACTGGCCTCTGGAACGTCGCACGCCGACGTGGCCAAGGCCCTGCTTGGTTCGCCCGAACACGAACAGTTGCTCGTCGGCTCGATTTACACGAACCTCCTGGGGCGTGCCGCCGACCCTTCCGGGCTCAGCAACTTTGCTTCGCAGATGGCGGGCAACGGCGACGAGGCCGCGACGATTGCGACCATCGCCAGCTCGGACGAGTTCTTCCAGCGGGCCGGCGGATCGAACGACGGCTTCGTTAGCGCCCTTTACCAAGCCTTGCTGGGACGCGCCGGCGAGGCCCAGGGAATGGCTTTCTGGCAAGGCCGGCTCGCCGCGGGAGTATCGCACCATGACATCGCCCTTGGCTTCGCCACCAGTCCCGAGTTCCACGATCTGTCGGTCAACGATCCGGCCAGCCACTTCGCGGCCGAGGCGGGTTGGTACCAAACCTACCTCCACCGCGACGGCGACCCCGACGGCACGAACTTTTTCGTGGGCCAGCTTTCCGCCGGCCAGTCGGCCCAGGCGGTGCAGCTCGAAATGCTGACGTCCGCCGAGTACATCAATCGGGCCTTGATCGCACGGTCGAACGCGGTGTTTTCCGATGGCGCAGCGGCCCTGGTCGCCGTCGGCGGTGAATCCAGCGACGGCGCCTGGCGGGTGCGAGCCACCGGGTCGTGCGTGCTGCGCGAATCGGCCGACGCTATGACATGGCGGATCGGCGATCACGGCTTCGAAATGCATTTGTCTCCGCGCGTGTCGGATCTCATCGCCAAACACTTGCGACCTTGGCTTGCGGATTGGCTCGCACGGCAAGGCCTGCGTTTGGAGCAGGTCGGGTCCTGGGCGGTACACCCAGGTGGACCGCGGATCGTCAGCGCCGTCGAAGAAGCCTTGGGCCTTCCGGCCGGCGCCGCGGCCGACTCTCGTGAGGTGCTGGCCGAATACGGCAATATGTCGTCACCGACCGTACTATTCATCGTCGATCGGATGCGCCGCCGTGATGCACCGCTGCCGTGTGTTGTATTGGGCTTCGGCCCGGGGCTAGTGGCTGAGGCAGCGCACCAGCACATGAATAGCCTTCAAACTCGCGTGGTGAATTCATCCGAGCCCATGATCTCGGCCAGCACCTGTTCGTCGCTGGTGCCCGCCTTCAACTGCGTCACGAAGAACGTCAGGCCCCCTGGGTCGGGGTCGCGGCCGAGGAACGCCGGGAAGAAACCGTCGAGCAAAAAGTCGTGGAACGGATTGTCGTCCCGCGGCCCGGGGGCGCCGACCAGATCGCGCAGGAACTCGTCGCTGCCGAACACGCCTTCGGCCACGATGGCGCGAAAGACGACGTCGTCGCCGCCTTGCGCGTCCCAGAAGCTACGCCCCCCCGGCTCGACCGCGCGGTGCAGAGCGTCGGCGTACACGGCGTCGAGGAACCCGTCGCGCGTGCCACCGCCGCGGACCTGAAAGTACTCCGGCGAAGAGGCGATGATCGCCTCGACCTGCTCCGTCGTGTCGCCGTGGGCCAACAGATCTCCGAAGAAATTCACCGCCGCCGGCTCGGCCGGGCGGTGCAAGAAAAGCTGGAACAGCCCTTGCACCTCGTCGGCGTGGAACTCCGGGCTGGACGTCACGATGTTGACCAACTGGGCATGACTGGACCCCTGGCTCAACAACCCGGTCAGCCCCGCCAGCCCAAGGTTGTCCACGTCGCGACCGAGCAGGCCGCGGAAAACGTCTTCGATGAACCGTTCGTCGGCGCTGCCGACGACCGCGCTGGAGGTGGCCGTGGCGGTGGCGCCACCTTCGTCCTTAATCGACACGCTGATGGTGTGCCGGCCGGGGAGGCTGTAGGCGTGGCTTCCCTGCACTTGCAGGGCCCCGCCCGCCACGCTAATCGTGCCTGGCGTGGCCGGGCCACCGTCGCCCCAGTCGATCGTGGCGGTGTAGTTGGCCGCGGCTTCCGCCCCGCCGGCGTCGGAGAACGTGGCGACCGTCACGTTCGTGTTGGCCGCGCCGCGGGCGGCTTGGAGCGTCACGCCGGCCGCCGTGAGCGCCGCGTCGGCCACCGCCGCGCCGGCATTCAACGTGACGGTGTGCGCGGCCGCGTCGGTGATTACCACCTGCGCCAAGTCGTTGCCTTCCTCGGCGTAGGTGTGGCTTCCGGTCACGAGGAAGCCACCCGTGCCGTCGGCGGCGATGGCGCCGGCCGAGCTACTGCCGTCGCCCCAGACGATCGTGGAGTTGAAGTCGCCGGCCTTCGCTCCCACAGCCGTGTCGGCGAAGGTGGCCAGCGTGCCGTTCAACGCCGCGCCCTCGCTGGCCGCCAGCTTTCCACCGACGCCGGCCAGCGGATTGTTCTGGGCACTGACCAAGTCGCCGAACGTGCCGTCTTGTTGGCCGTTCGTGCCGGCCGTGAAGAACAACGTGTTCGTGTCGCCGGCGTTTCCGCCGTTGCCGAATACCAGCGACCAGAGGCCGGAAATCACCACAGGCTGGCCTGACGGGTTGGCGAGCGAGCCGACGAAGGCGCCGCTCGTGGGATCGAAGGCGTTGATGTGGCCGTCGCCGAAATTGCCCACCAACAGCTCGCCGCTGACGTCGCCGAAGTTGGCCGGCGCCAGGGCCAGCCCCCAGGGCGAGTTCAAGGGGCTGGCGGGGTCGCCCGGACTGCCCACGATCAGGCGCTGCAAGAGGTTGCCGGCGGTGTCGAAGACGTCGACGAAGCCATTGCCGAAACCCGCCACGTCGGCGTGCTTGGCGGCGTCCTGCTTGGCGTAGGTGACGTAGAGCTTGCCGCCAAGGTCCTCGATGCCGAAGGGGGCGAAGCCGGCCGGGATGTTCGGATCGGCGAAAGCGCCTGTAAACGCGCCCGTACCCAAAGTCACCGGCTGGAAGTTCTTGTCGAAAACGTCGACGCGGCCGTCGTGGAAGTCGGTGGCGTAGAGAAAATTGGCGCCGGCGTTGGCGCCAAGGGCCAGGCCCTTGTAGACCGCATTGGGGGTCGTCACGACGGAAAGGGCCTGGATGATCGGCGAGAGTTTACCGCTCCAGGCGTCGATGGCGCCGTTTTGCGAGGCGAAGATGAAAGCCGCCGGGCCGCTGTGGGCCCCCGTGCCGATCACGAAGTCGCTGGTGCCGTTGAAGACCTGGCCGGTCGGAGCGCCGTCTGGGACCGAGACGGTGAGCGGCGATTTGCCGAAGGGGCTTTCGGCCGCGTCGCCGCCGTAGATCGTCGCCGAGTCGGCGCCGTTGTCGGCGACCCAGAAGGGGCCGGTCGCGCTGAACGCCAGCCCCCAGGGGTTCAACAGGTTCGGATCCTGGACCAGCGCCGCGCCCGGCTGGTCGGAGACCAGGTTGAGCTGCAAGTAACCGGTGCCCGTGCTGGTCGTGAGGTTGAGCGTCGCTCCGCCCTCGTCCTTGATGGCGATGGCGATCGTGTGAAAGCCGGCGGCGGCATACGTGTGGCTGCCGGTGACCGTGAACGTGCCACCCGAGGCGGCGATGGCTCCGCCCGTGGCCGACGTGCCGTCGCCCCAGTCGATCGTGGCTGAGTAGTTAGCGACCGGCTCGGCCCCGCCGGGGTCGGTGAACGTGGCCAGGGCGGCGTTGCTCACGTTCACGCCTTGCGCGGGCGCGACCGGCAGCGCCGCGCCCGAGAGCGGGGCGTCGGCCACGGCGCCCTGGGCGGCAATCGTGATCGTATGGCTGGCGGCGTCGGAAACCGTCACCTGCGAGGCGGCGGTAGCTTCCTCCGTGTAGGTGTGGCTGCCGACAACGTCGAAGCCTCCGCTTTGGTCGGCCACGACGGTGCCGGCCGAACTGCCGCCGTCGCCCCAGTTGATGGTGGCCGTGAAGCTGCTGGGCAAGGCGCCGGCGGCGGCGTCGTTGATCGTGGCGACGGCGCCGCTGAAGGCGGCGCCTTCGGTGGCCGCGAAGTTCGCACCCGCGCCGGCCAGCGGCGTCTCGAACGCCGTTTGCAACGAGCCGAACAGGCCGTCGGCCTGGCCGTTGCTGCCGGCGGTGAAGAAGAGCGTGCCGGCGTCGCCCCCCTTGCCGCCGTTGCCGAACGTCAAGGCCCACAGGCCCGAGATGGCGATCGGATTGCCCGCCGGACCGCTGAGCGAACCCAGAAAGGCCCCCGTGTTCGGGTCGAAGGCGTTGATCCAACCGTTGCCGAAATTACCCACCAGCAAATCGCCGCCGAAGTCGCCGTCGCCGCTCGGCGCCATCGCCAGGCCCCAGGGCGAGTTCAAGGGGCTGGCCGGGTCGCCCGGACTACCGACGACCAGGCGCTGC
>DATLQY010000527.1:0-4007 GCA_035534975.1 Pirellulales bacterium | reverse complement strand
TCCCAGACTTCCGTCACAGTCCCTAAAGTTGACCTACAAGGGCACATTTGCCCGGATACCGTCATTTGCGCCCGAATGCCTGACGATAAAAACTAACGTGTAGGCCGGCAAAATCGTCGCGGTCGGTACGACCGTTACGCTCGCGCACGACCGCGCCTACGGCACAATTTGCCGGAAATGACCAGGGGAGAGAATCGTTGGCTGATTGCAGGGGGGATCGATCCACGGCGCGCACCGTCGCGTCGCCGAACGGTCATGCGCCTCCGCTGTGGCGGTTGGGCGTTTTCGCGCGCGCGGTTCCGGTCGCGCTCGCACTTGCAGTGACGCTGATGATTAGGGACTGCCCACCAGCGGCGGCCGACGACCTTGTCGAAGACAGTAGCGGAATTCGTGAGAACTCCGAAAGTGTCTCGTCTCGCAGAAAATCCTCGCCGGCGGCCGACAAGATGAAGGACCTTTCGCAATTGAGCTTCCTGCAACCCCCGAATCCGGGCCTTCAATTCCGCTCGACCGCACCCTTGGCGGGGCAGGGCGCGGCGAGTGCCGAAGCGACGGCTGAAAACAACCCGCTGCGCGAACCGGGCGCCAAGACCTACCAGATGCGCGACCTCCTGGCCGACGAACCGCCGGAGCCGTGGGTGCGGCCGTTTCGGGAGCCGACGATCGGCTACGCCGGGCGTTCGGGCGTGACTCCGACGGAACGACAGCGCGACAGCCATTTCGTACCCGTCGAAGACCGCTGGCGGCTGGGCTTCCCGGCCTGGGACCGCGATGGCGGCGGACACCCCGTTGGCAAAGACGCTCCTTTCACGCCAGGCCGCTGGTTCGATCCCTTCAACCAGAGCGTGATCAAGGGCGATTACCCCATCGTCGGCCAACACACGTTCATGACCCTCACGGCCAGCAGCGATACGCTTCTCGAAGGGCGGCAGATCCCCACCGGAACGACGGCCTTCGAGAGCACACAAAGAAGCAACCAGTCGGAATTCTTCGGCAAACCAAACCAGTTCTTGCTGCAGCAGAACACCAGCGTGTCGTTCAACCTGCTGCACGGCGACGCGGCGTTCAAACCGGCCGATTGGCAAATTCGCCTGACGCCGGTCTTCAACGACAATTACCTGGCAGTGCAAGAGCTAGGCGTCGTCAGCCCGAACGTGCAAAACGGTACGACGCGATCGCGAAACTTCGTCGCGTTGCAGGAATGGTTCTTCGAGAGCAAGATCGCCGACTACGGGCCGAACTACGACTTCGCCTCGGTGCGGGCCGGCTCGCAAGCGTTCACCAGCGACTTCCGCGGCTTCGTCTTCAGCGACGTCAACCGCATGGTCCGCCTGTTTGGCACGCGTTTCGCGAACCGCGACCAGTTCAACCTGATTTGGGTCGATCAGACCGAAAAGGACACCGACAGCTTTCTCAATACGTTCAAGAACCGCCACGAGAATACGGTGATCGCCAATTACTACCGGCAGGATTTCATCTTTCCGGGCTACACGACGCAGCTCAGCATGCACTACAACCGCGACGGGCCGAGCCTCGTGTACGACAACAACGGTTTCCTGGCCCGCCCCGACCCGGTCGGCGTGTATTCGCCGCACCAGGTTCAGGCGTGCTACCTCGGCTGGGCCGGCGACGGGCACGTCAACCGCTTCAACCTCACGCACCAGTTCTACTACGTGACCGGTTATGACAATCTCAACCCGCTGGCCGGAAGATCGCAGGTGATCGACGCCTACATGGCCGCCGCGGAGTTGTCGTACGACGCCGACTGGGCCCGCTTCCGGACTTCGTTCTTTTTCTCCTCGGGCGACGGCAACCCGCGCGACGGCAAGGCCCAAGGCTTCGACACGATCTTCGACAACCCTCAGTTCGCGGGGGGGCAATTCAGCTACTGGCAGCGGCAAACGATCCCGCTGCAAGGCGTGAACCTGACGAACCGCATGAGCCTGGTGCCCGATCTGCGTTCGAGCAAGTTCCAGGGGCAGAGCAACTTCGTCAACCCCGGCTTGTATCTTTTCAACCTCGGCGTCGACTTCAGCCTGACGGCCAAGTTGAAGCTGATCAACAACTGCAATTTCCTCTGGTTCGACCGCACGCAGGTCCTGCAGCAGTTCGTGTTCCTGAACACGATCCACAAGCAGATCGGCGCCGACCTGAGCTCCGGGCTCGAGTTCCGGCCGTTCCTGGACAACAACGTGGTCATCATCGGGGGAGTTTCGGGCCTGCTTCCGGGTCGGGGCTTCAACGATCTTTACACCCCGCTCAACGGGCATGTTTCCGCGCTGTTCGCGGGGTTCATGAACATAGCGCTGACGTTCTGAAAGGGATAGGGAGAGGACGCTCTGAAAGGAGCAACAACACGAAATGGAAACGGTTTTTTAAGGGGCTCCTCGTCCCCACATGGAAACTTTTTTTTAGGGGGATAGGGAGATGAGGAGGAGATACGGGGGAGGAAGGCACGAGGAAAGAGAAGGATCGCTCAAAGAAACAAGAGAATCGTGGTGGGCGCGGCGCTTAGGACGATCACGTTCTCCTACTTTTCTTCTCATCTCCACATCCCCTCCTCATCCCCACATCCCCCTTAATGAAACCGTTGCTGCTCCTTGTAGTTTTGACTTATTGAAATCGTTGTTTCTCGTCGTGGTTTTTAGAGCGGTTCCTTTTCTGCATTGGGTTAGGGAGATCAGGGGATGAGGAGAGAACTGGTCGTCCTGGCGGCGATTGGCTTCGCTGCCGTAAGTGCCGCCGACGCGGGTGGGCCGCCCACGGCCACGAAAAAACCGGCGTACGTCGTCGCCTCGTCGAGGCGGACGGCGAGCGCGGTCGACGACCTCGATACGAAAATCGCCGAGGCGGTTGTCTCCGACGTCGAGCCGTTCCCCATCCCGCCCGATATGCGCGGCGTCGACCTGCGGCGGCAGACCCGCGAGGAGGCCGCGGCCAAGAGCACGGGCTGCGTCGCGTGCCACCAAGGTGTCGCCGACATGCACCGCCAAGAGACGGTCCACTTGGGATGTTGCGATTGCCACGGCGGCAATCCGCGGACCCACGACAAGCACAAGGCCCACGTCTACCCGATGTATCCCGAGGCCTGGGCCAACTCGGCCAACCCAGTCCGCTCCTATACGCTCTTGAACCACGAATCGCCGCAGTTCGTGCGGTTCGTCAACCCCGGCGACCTGCGGATCGCCCACTTGAGCTGCGGCAACTGCCATCCCAAGGAAGTGCTCCAGGTCCGCAAGAGTATGATGACGCACGGGGCCATGCTTTGGGGATCGGCGCTCTACAACAACGGCTCGGTCCCCAACAAGGTGCCCCGTTACGGCGAAAGTTACAGCATGTGCGGCGCACCGCAGCGCCTGCAATCGGTTCCTCCGCCCAGCGAGTACGAAATCGTCCATAAGGGGATCGTCCCCTTCCTCGATCCGCTGCCACGGTTCGAGATCACTCAGCCGGGCAACATGCTTCGGGTCTTCGAGCGCGGCGGCCGGTTCCGCCCGGAAACCGGAATTCCCGAACGGCTCGAAGATAACGGCCGACCCCGCTCGCGGCTCAGCCTGCGCGGCCTGGGCACGGAAAACCGCACCGACCCGGTCTTCGTCGGGCTGGCCAAGACACGGCTGCTCGATCCCACGCTGAACTTTCTGGGCACCAACGACCATCCGGGCGATTTCCGCTCGAGTGGCTGCACGGGCTGCCACGTGGTCTATGCCAACGACCGCTCGCCCGTCCACTCGGGCCCTTACGCCCGTTACGGCCACCTCGGCCTCAGCGCCTCGTCCGATCCGATGATTCCGAAGGACGAGCCCGGGCACCCGATCGATCACAAGTTCACCGTCGGCGTCCCGACGAGCCAGTGCATCGTTTGTCACGTTCACCCCGGCACGAGCGTCATGAACAGCTACCTCGGCTTCATGTGGTGGGACAACGAAACCGACGGCCGCTTGTTCTATCCTCGCCGCGAGCGAGAGCCTTCGGCTGAGGAGGCCGTCGAGGCGCTGATCTCCAAT
>DATLQY010000526.1:0-7078 GCA_035534975.1 Pirellulales bacterium | reverse complement strand
CTCGCACGCCCATCCAGAGCGCCGTTTCGCGGGCTTCCTCGGCCACCGGGCGATCGCTTGTGCCGGCCGTGACGATCGCCACGTGTCCGCGGTCGACGGCAGCGCCCGCCGCACCGTCGGCCCCTGATCGGGGCGTGCGGAACGTCCGGCCCAAGGCATTGTAACGGCCCTCGGGAAACGCCTTTTCAAGAACGGCCGCCTGGGCGGCTGCGATGCGGGTGGCCAAGACGTCGGCGCCGTCGGCCGCTAAGGTGCCGACGATTTTGATCAGCGACTCGTTCGATTTGCCTTCGCCGAAAACCACCTCGGGGAAACCGCAACGTCGGCGGCGGTCGAGATCGAGCTGGGCTTCTCCCAGGTCGAAGGTAGGGGGTGCCGCGAGCCGAGCGACGAACTCATCCAGCCCCAATTCACCGCGACAGAGCGACTCGGCCAGCCGCCGGAGATCGTTGGTTTGCATGGTCCCATCATAGCGGATGAAGGATGAAGGATGAAGAATCAGTGAGGAAGGAGGAAAGATGAGGTTTGAATGCGGAGCGCGAACCGCCCATTTTACATTTTGCACTTTGCACCGTACATTTTGCATTCGCGCATGCCGGGGCACCCGCACAGCGGGTCGGCTCGCGTACCGATTGACGACATATACTGCACGCGGCCAAGAATGAGACATTCACGGTGGCTGGGACAGAGCCCGTGGGGCAGGTTTCCAACCTGCCATAGCAGAGGTGTATGGCAGGTTGGAAACCTGCCCCACGCCCCACGAGCCGGGGCATCGCTTAGGCTCTGCCACCAGCCACCACTTTCTCGTGACAAGATGTCTCATTGCCGGCCGCGTGAAGTATAACCACCGGGGGGCTTACGCCCCGCGCTCGCCGTCCTCCTGGAGCCATCATGGACCGCTTTGCCACCCGCCGCAGCTTGGCGCTAAAATTGCTCCGCAAACCGGGCGCCGAAGCCATTTTGGTGACGAACTTCACCAACGTGACGTACCTCACCGGTTTTACGGGCGATGACAGTTTCTTGCTCCTCGGTGCGCGCGACACGATCGTGATCAGCGACACTCGCTATGAAACCCAGTTGGAAGTCGAATGCCCGGAACTGAAGTTCCGTATCCGCAATCAGGGTACGAAAATGCTCGACTCCGTGGCCGATGTGGTGCGGTCGGCGAAAGTTCGGCGTTTGGGGATCGAGGCCGACTCGATGACGCTCGCGGTGTTCCAGCAACTTGGTGGAAAACTGCCTCAGACGAGTCTGATCGCGACCACGGGGGTGATCGAGTCATTGCGCGAAATCAAGGACAAGGAGGAGGTGGCCGAAATCGTCGAGGCGGCGCGGTACGCCGAGAAGGCGTTCGCCGTATTGCGCGCAACGCTGCGTGGGGAACAAACGGAAAAGGAAGTGGCCGATGACTTGGAACACCAGTTGCGGTTGTTCGGCGCCAAGGGAAGCAGTTTTCCGCCGATCGTTGCTGTGGGAGCCCAGGCGGCTCTGCCCCACGCGCGGCCAACGCTGCGACGGATCGACTCGGCCGACTTCGTGCTGGTCGACTGGGGCGCCACGGCCCGGCTCTACAAGAGCGACTTGACGAGGGTATTAGCGAGGGGTAGAATCTCGCCAAAACTTGAAAGGGTGTATGGACTTGTGCTCGCCGCACAGGAGCGTGCCATTGCCGCGATCCGCCCAGGCGTGACCGGCGCGGAAGTGGACGCCGTGGCTAGGAAAGTGATTACCGACGCCGGTTATGGCAAACAATTTGGCCACGGCTTGGGGCACGGGATCGGGCTCGACATCCACGAGGGCCCCCGGCTCAGTTCCGTGAATGATCAGCCGCTCAAGGCGGGGATGGTGGTGACGGTCGAACCGGGCATTTACGTGACCGGCTGGGGTGGGGTCAGGATCGAAGACGACGTGCTGGTGACCAAGACCGGCTGCGAAGTGCTGACCCACTGCGGCAAGACCTGGGCGGATGCGGTGGTCGAGTAAACGCGGTCGTTGAGGGAGTCGGAGATACTGCATGGCAAGCCCACCGTCGAATTCGGGCGATATTTTTGACGTGCGCCGCATCCGCCGGCTGGTCGAGTTGATGAACGAACACGACCTGGCCGAGATCGAACTGCGCGACGCGGAGGTGCGAATCAGGCTTCGCAAGCACCATGAACCGATGGTCTCCACGGTGGCGGCGCCTATGCTGCAGCCGGTGGCGGCCATGCCGGTCGTCCAGGGCGCCAAATCGGCGAACTCGTCGTCGGCGCCGGCGGTCGATACCCACTTGATCGAGATCAAGAGCATCATGGTTGGCACTTTCTTCGCTTCGCCCAGCCCCGACACGCCCCCGTTCGTGAAGGTGGGCGACCACGTCGGGCCCGACACGGCGGTTTGCATCATCGAGGCCATGAAGGTCTTCAACGAGATTCCCAGCGGCGTTTCGGGGAAGATCGTGGCGGTGCTGGTCGAAAACGGCGACCCGGTGGAATTCGGCCAACCGTTGTTCAAGGTCGATCCCCGGCAATAGTGAATGATGTTCAAGCGAATTCTGGTTGCCAACCGCGGTGAGATTGCGTTGCGCATCATCCGCGCGTGCCGCGAGTTGGATATCGAGACCGTAGCCATCTACAGCGAGGCCGACCGCGGCGCCAAGTACCTGGAGCTGGCCAACGAGGCTTACTGCGTAGGTCCGGCCAAGGGGTCCGAAAGTTACCTCAAGATCGATCGCGTCATCAGCGCCGCGGAAATCGGCAACGTGCAAGCCATCCATCCGGGCTACGGTTTCCTCTCGGAGAACGCCCATTTCAATGAAGTCTGCCGCAGTTGCAACATCGACTTCATCGGACCGTCGCACGAGGCGATGCGCCGGCTGGGCGACAAGAACGAAGCGCGAAAGCTGGCCCGCGAGTCGAAGGTCCCCGTCGTGCCGGGAAGCGCTGGCCTGATTTCCGACGAGCGGCAGGCGATCGAGGTGGCGCACCAGATCGGCTTCCCGGTGTTGATCAAGGCCTCGGCCGGGGGAGGCGGACGCGGCATGCGAGTGGCCCTGAACGACCTGGCCCTGAAGAGCGCCATCCAGCAGGCGCAGACCGAGGCGGCGGCGGCCTTCGGCGACTCGAGTATTTACCTGGAGAAGTACATCGAGCACCCGCGGCACGTCGAGGTGCAGATTCTGGCCGATCACCACGGACACGTCGTACACCTCTGGGAGCGCGATTGCACGATGCAGCGGCGGCACCAGAAGGTGATCGAGGAAAGCCCCGCCGCGGGCCTCGACTCGAAAGTGCGAAACGCGATCTGCGAGTCCGCCGTGCGGCTGATCAAGGTCGCGGGCTACACCAACGCCGGGACCGTCGAGTTCATCGTCGACCGCCAAGGTGGGTTCTACTTCATCGAGGTCAACGCGCGTATCCAGGTCGAACATCCCGTGTCCGAATTGGTGACGGGCATCGACCTGATCAAGTCGCAGATACGGGTGGCGGCCGGCGAAGCGCTGCCGTTCGCGCAGGAACAGATCGTCGCCAAGGGCGTTGCCCTGGAGTGCCGGATCAATGCCGAAGACCCGGCCAAGAACTTCCAGCCGTCGCCGGGACGGATCGGGCAATTGATCGTGCCCGGCGGTTTTGGAGTGCGCTGGGATTCTCACGTCCACCCGGGCTACACGGTCTCGCCGTACTACGATTCGATGATCGGCAAGCTGATCGTGTACCAGCCGACGCGCGACGAGGCGATTCGCACGATGAAACGGGCGCTGGCCGAGTTGCGGGTTGAGGGAATCAAGACGACCGTGCCGCGGCTGCTCGACATCCTGAACCATTCGTCGTTCGTCGACGGCAACGTCGATACGACGTTCATCGAGCGCACTTGGACCAGCTCCTGAGGGGCCGTCGCAGGGCAGGTCCAATGCGTAGCGGAATTCGTGAGAATTCCGACCCGAGGGTGCAAATCGGAACTCTCACGAGTTCCGCTACCTTGCAAATCGGAACTCTCACGAGTTCCGCTACCTTGCAAATCGGAACTCTCACGAGTTCCGCTACCTTGCAATTCGGAACTCTCACGAGTTCCGCTACCTTGCAATTCGGAACTCTCACGAGTTCCGCTACCTAAGGTATACTGGTACCCTTGGAAACCTGCCCCACGGAGGTCCAGTATGAATGAAACTTCCCCCCTTCATCCGCCGCTCAGGATCGACAGTCCGCTGCGCCGCGTGGCCATCTTGTTCGCGGGCGGTCCCGCGCCGGCGGCCAACGCGGTGATTTCGACCGCCGCCGTTTCGTTCCTGCGAAACGGCATCGAGGTGGTCGGAGTGCTTCATGGCTATTCGCACCTGGTCGAGTTCGGCCCCGACCGTCCCCTGGTCGAGGGAAACGAGTACGTGATGATCGACCATCGAATGCTGCGCCGCACTCGCAATAGCCAGGGTATCCTGCTCGGCACCGCCCGCACCAACCCGGGCAAAAACGTCTCGCACCCCTCGCACTTGTCGGACGCCGAGCGCACGGCACCGCTGAAGAGGGTGCATGACGCGCTGGTCTCGTTGAAAGTCGACGCGCTGGTGTCGATCGGCGGCGACGACACGCTGAAGACGGCCAACAAGTTCAAGCGGTTCCAGGAGCACCTGCCCGCGGGCGCGCCGCGGTTGCCCGTCGTGCATTTGCCCAAGACGATCGACAACGACTACATGGGCATCGATTTCACGTTCGGGTACTTCACCGCCGTCGAGACGTTGGCGGGCGAGATCCGCAACCTGCTTGCCGACGCCGAGGCGGTACGCAGCTATTACCTCACTGAGACGATGGGCCGCAGCGCCGGCTGGTTGGCCTACGGCGCCGCGATTGCCGGTGAGGCCAGCCTCGTGATCAGCGTCGAGGACATCACCGGCAAGTTCCTGGCCCAGGAACCGGTCGAAAATCCGCAGCCGGACGAACCTGGCACGCGGCCCGTGATGGTCGTCGAGGAGGTGGTCCGCAGGATCGTGAAGACGATGCGCGTGCGCGAGGACAAGGAAGGGAAGGATTTCGGCGTGATCGTGCTGGCCGAGGGGTTGGCTGAGTTCCTTCCGATGAAGTACCTCGAGGGCATTCCCCGCGACGATCACAATCACATCGTGATTTCCCAGGTCAACCTGGGGCGCACGTTCGCCAGGCTGGTGATGGAGGAATACAAGCGGCAGACGCAGAGGAGTCGCCGCGTGACGGGCGTGCAACTCGGGTACGAAGCCCGCTGCGCGCGGCCGCACGCCTTCGACGTCATGCTGGGCAGCCAGCTTGGCGTCGGAGCGTACCGCGCGCTGGTCGAGGAAAAACTCGATGGTGTGATGGTTTCGGTCTCGGGTCAGTTCGAGTTGAATTACGTGCCGTTCGAGATCCTGGTCGACCCCGAGACGCTGATCACGATGGTCCGCTACGTCGAGCCGGAGTCGGATTTTCACCGCTTGGCGAGGTTTCTTGAGACCTATGTCAACGAGTGAAAGGGAATTGCGGATCGCGGATTTCGGATCTTCCTTGTTCCGACGCTCTGCCGACCCACTGCGCGGGTACCCCGAACACATCTTCGGCCGCTCCGCGGCCCCGCGACGACGGAAATCGGCAGCACATCGGGACGCGGAGCGTCCGCGGAACCGTTCCCACGCGGAGCGTGGGAACGAGTATATCTAATCCGCAATTTTGCGAAATTCGGCCCGAAACACGGGCAGGCCGCTGAGCCGCGTGCGGCGTTCGAAGTGCGTACGATAGTCGAGTTCGTGCTCGGCGGGCCGTTCAGCCACTGCGAACGGGCCTTCGAGCTGGACCGTCTTGCCGATCAGCTCCAACGTGGATTCGAAGTATTCTTGCACATCGGTCCAAAAGTGGAGCGTGCCGCCGCCCATCAGGGTCCGCTGGACATCGCGCAGGAAGGGGGCGTTCATCACGCGGCGCTTCTTGTGCCGCGCTTTCCACCAGGGGTCGGGAAAATAAACGTGGATCGTGAGCACCGAGGCGTCGGGGAGCCGTTCGTGGAACAGGCGCAAGGCATCGCAGTGGACCAGGCGTGCATTGGCCAACGAACGTCGCTTGAGCCGCGCCGCTGCGTGCAGCGCGTACTTGCGGGCCACCTCGGTGCCGAGAAAATCGTGGTCCGGCCGCGCCGCCGCAGCCGACGAGAGAAACAACCCCTTGCCGCTGCCCACTTCGATCTCCAACGGGGCCCGGCGCCCGAACACAACCGCGGCGTCCCAGGGACACGGCAGTTCGTCCAGCGAACGAAGGTGGCTCGTCAGAACCAGCGACGGATCGATCTTACGTAGCGCGCGGCGGCCCATGAATTCCATCCGCCACTGGGGGTTCAGCCGACCACCGACTGCCTGCCGCGCAGGTGCTCCGTGGGCAACGGCACGCCCTTGATGAGCCCCTCGCAGACGAGCGACTGCCCCACGAAGCCCTGGAAGCGGCTGACGACCAAGGCGCCGCGGCGCACCTTGAGCAATTGGGTGACCATCACCAGGCGATCGCCCGGATAAACCGGATCGCGGAACCGCACCTCGTCAAGCCCGCCGAAACCGAGCACCTTGATGCCGAGCACGTCGTGTTTCATCGTGAGGAAGCCGCACAACTGGGCGGCCGTCTCGCAGATCATCACGCCCGGCATGATCGGCATCCCCGGCATGTGCCCGCGAGCCCAGAATTCGTCGTGCCGCACGTCCTTGTAACCGACGCCCGTCTTACGAACCAAATCTTCGTGGACGACGGCGGTGAGCATTTCCATTTCGTACCGCTGGGGATTGTAGCGGCGAATCTCATCCAGGTCGGCGACGATGTGGTTCAGATCATACTCGGAGAAATCCAGGATCAGGTCTTTCACCACACCAATCTCCTTGCGTCTTCAGGTCTTGATATCTCGTCGTTTCAGTTTGCGGGCCTTGCTATTGGCGGGGCGTTTGCCGTGATTGGCTTTCTTCAATGGGCGATGGGGCTTGGCCATGTTTCGTTCGCATTCGGGGTGATTGGGGCATCGGACTTTCGAACGGTACAGGTTATCATGTTTTCGGCCGTCTGCAAAGGCGGGCGATGCCACCGGCTTGCCCGGTGGAGTTTCACGTTGTCAGCTACAAACG
>DATLQY010000525.1:0-3529 GCA_035534975.1 Pirellulales bacterium | reverse complement strand
AGAGAAAAACCAACTGGTCACCGGCGTCGTGCAGCGCTACGAAGGAGGCGCCGCGACCGTGGCGCTGCAGAATTGCGAGGCGATTCTCCCACGCAGCGAGCAGATTCCCGGCGAAACGCACCATGCCAACGAGCGCGTGCGGGCGACTGTTTTCGAGGTGAAAAAGGCCGGCAGCCGCGTCAAGGTCATCCTCAGCCGCACACGTCCGGCCTTGGTCGGCCGATTGTTCGAGCAGGAAATCCCCGAAATCGCCGATGGAGTGATCCAAATCAAGGCCATGGCCCGCGAGCCCGGCTACCGCACCAAAGTGGCTGTCAGCAGCAACGACCAACGAGTCGATTGCGTCGGGGCCTGCGTCGGAGTACGCGGCAACCGAATCAAGAATATCGTCGACGAACTGGCGGGGGAGCGTATCGACATCGTCCGCTGGAGCGACGATATGCAGGTCTTGATCCCGAACGCCTTGCAGCCCGCCGAGGTCGAAGAAGTGATCCTTTGTTCGATGCTGGGCCGTGCGATCGTGCTGGTCCGGGAAGACCAGCTTTCGTTGGCGATCGGCCGCCGCGGGCAGAACGTGCGCCTGGCGAGCAAGCTCTGCGGTTGGGACATCGAGATCATGACACGCGAGGAGTTGGACGAGCAGATCGAACGGGCGGTCGCCGGCTTTGGTTCGCTGGAGGGTGTCGACGAAAACTTGAGCGAGAAGCTGGTCGGGGAGGGCTTTTTGTCATACGATGATCTTTCGGTCATCGAGCCCGATGCGCTGATGGAAATGGGTGGACTGAGCCTGGAACAGGTTGACAAGGTTGTCGCCCAGGCGGAGGCCAAAGCCGAGGAGGCCGAGGCGGCCGCCACTGAGGAACGTCGCCGGCAGCGCGAGCAGGAGCGGATCGACGCCGCGACGGCGGCCATCGAAGCCCAGGAACGCGCGGCGCTGGCCGCGGCCGAACCTCCGCCGCTGGACGGTGAGCCAGGGCCCGTTGAGCCGGATTTGGCTGAGCCGGATTTGGCTGAGCCGGATCTGGCTGAGCCGGATGGCGGCGACGACGGCAGGCACGCCCAGGGCAATGGCACCGCCGCGGCGCCCTTGGCTGATGCGGCCGAGCAGGCCGGGGCGGAGGAGGGCGATTGAGCGGGCCCTCCCTCGAGCGGACGGTCCATCAGCCCGAACGAACTATTGGGGCTGCTACGGGAGATTGTGGTTATGAACTAAAGTCCAAGGTACACGAGCCAATCCGGCGGGCCGCGCCGCACGTTGGATTTGGCCGAGGGAGATTGAACACTTGCCCGCACGGATTTATTCAGTTGCTAAAGATAAGGGCATCGACAGCAAAGAGATGGTGGAGATCTGCGCCAAGGCCGGCGTGACGGGCAAAGGATCTGCGCTGGCGAGCCTGACCGACGAGGAGCTGGCCAAGCTCGAAGACTATCTGGCACGCGGCGCGGCGAAGCCCTCGAAGCCGGGAATCGCGGCGGCCGCGTCCAAGGCCGGAACCGCGACCTTGGCGCCCCCCGAACCGCCTAAACCGCAACGCCCGCAATACATCCCTCCCGCGGGCGTACCGAATAAGCCGCCGGTGTTGCTGGATAAATCGTCCGTGTCGTCCGCCAAGTCGGAGCGCCCGGCGGCCGAAGCTCCCAAGAAAACGGCCGCGGCGGAAGGGGAAAAGCCGCCCGTCCCCCGCGTCGCGGGGATCCGCTTCGCTCCGTTGCCGAGCGCCCAGCAGCCATCGGCGCCCAAGGCCGAAGAGCAGGCGCCGCAGAAGCCGGACATCAAACTCAAGGCGGACGCGTTCAAGAGAGACAAAACGGGAGTCGCGACGCCGCTTGGCTCGCACCTGAAGCAGCACGAGGCGAAAAAGAAGGCCGATATCGCCTCGGGCAAGTCGGGCAAACCCGGCGGTCCGGGCCGCGGCGCGGGCGCCGATCCTTCGACGCCGGCGTTACCACCGCTCCCTGGCAACGAACGCCGCGATCGCGGCAAACGCAGCGGAAAAGCGGTGGCCGGCAAAGAAGATACGTTGATGGGCACGCGCGAGCAGCGGCAGCAACTGCGCAAGCGGACCGGCGGCGATCGGCCCAAGCTTTCGCTTACCGGGGTTGACGAGGAACAGACCCGCCGTTCGCGGCGGCCCAAGCCGCGGCAAAAGCGGTCGGGTGTCAACACGGCGGCGCCACGGAAGGGACACATCCCGCTCCAGTTACCCTGCACCGTGCGGACGTTCTGCGCCGCGATCGGCGTTCCCAGCCGCGACGTGCTTACGAAGCTGCTCTCGCTCGGAAAGCTCTTGAGCATCACCGCCGACCTCGACTCGGAAATGATCGAGCTTTTGGCCCTTGAATTCGGCGCCGAGGTCGAGGTACGACAGGCGTTCGACCCCGAAAGCGAGTTGCACAGCTTGATGGAATCGCAACAGGACTCGCCCGATTCGCTCGATCCTCGCGCGCCCGTCGTCACCTTTCTGGGCCACGTCGACCACGGCAAGACTTCGCTCTTGGACAAGATCATCGGCATCGACGTGGTCAGCGGCGAGAGCGGCGGTATCACCCAGCACATCCGAGCTTATCGCATCGATCGCAATGGCCGGTCGATCGCCTTCGTCGATACACCGGGCCATGAGGCGTTCACCGAGATGCGGGCCCGCGGCGCCAACGTGACCGATATCGCGGTGCTGGTCGTCGCGGCCGACGATGGTGTCATGCCGCAGACCGAAGAGGCGATCAGCCACGCTCGGGCCGCCGGAGTGCCGATCGTCGTGGCCTTGAACAAGATGGACCTGCCGGGGATCAACCTCGACCGTATCTTGCAACAACTGGCCACCAATGAATTGCTGCCGACCGAGTGGGGCGGCGACACGGAAGTGGTCAAGTGCAGCGCGCTTACCGGCGCGGGTGTCGACGACCTGCTTGAAACCCTGTTGACGATCGCCGAACTTCACGACTACAAGGCCAATCCGCGCCGCCAGGCATACGGCACCTGCCTGGAGGCCGAGATCCACGAGGGACGAGGCGTGGTGGCCAAGCTGCTGGTGCAGAACGGCAGCCTCAAGGTGGGCGATGTGGTGGTTTGCGGCGCCGCCTACGGCCGCGTCAAGGCCATGTACGATACGCTCCAGCCGCGCGTGACGCACGATGTGGCCGGTCCGGCGACCCCGGTAAACGTCACCGGGCTCGATCAGCCCCCCGGCGCCGGCGAGCACTTCTATGTGCTCGACGATATCACGCGGGCGCGGGAAATCGCCGAAAACCGAAACACTCTCTCGCGACGGGTAGCGCTCTCGCGACAAACCGCGCACGTGACCCTGGAAACCTTGCACGAGCGGCTCGGCGGCGAGGAGCCGCAAACGCTGAACCTGATCCTGCGGGCCGACACTCAAGGCTCGATCGAGGCGATCGTCAAGGAGTTCACCAAGCTCGAGCACCCCGAGGTGCAGATCAAGGTCTTGCAAAAGACGGTGGGCGGGGTGACCGAGGCCGACGTTTATCTGGCCGACGTCACCGACGCGATCATCATCGGCTTCAACGTCGT
>DATLQY010000524.1:0-11870 GCA_035534975.1 Pirellulales bacterium | reverse complement strand
AAGCGTGATCCCGCAATCACTTTGCCTGAGAATCGCACTGGACACTTTGGCAATAGGAAGGCATCGATGACCGTGGGCTCGTCGTCGTCGTCGGGATCATCCATCTCGCCGGGTTCGTCGGACTCGGTGGAATCGGATCGGTGAAGGATGCCATGAAAACATGCAGATTCCATTATGGTTGGCAGCGACCGGCGGCTTGCCGAATCAATTCCGTCGTCGAAATGCCGACGACCGCGCCGACGACGAGCACACGGCCGCCGTAGCCCTCGACGATCTCGCGGCCGACTACCTGGTCGATACTGCACGTGCCGCCTTTGACCAAGACATCGGGGCGGAGGCGGTGAAGCAAGTCAGCGGGTGTGTCCTCGTCGAAGATGACGACATGGTCCACGCACTCCAGTGCGGCCAGCAGGGTCGCGCGGTCCCGGTCGCACACCACGGGACGCCCCGCCCCTTTCAAGCGCCGGACGCTCGAATCGCTATTGACGGCGACGATCAGCACATCAGCCAGGTCGGCCGCTTGCTCAAGGTACGTGATGTGACCCACGTGCAGGAGATCAAAACAGCCGTTCGTAAACGCCACGCGCCGCCCGGCCTCGCGGTGGCCCATGACCAGTTGCGCCAATTCGTCGAGCGTTGCCAGCTTGCGGCCCAATTTGCGGGATGCTCGGCGGCCCGCGGAGCCCAGCCCGAACGATTCTCTTACCGCTGACATGAGCTCGTCACGATTGACTTGGGCCACGCCGAGCTTCTCGACTTCCAAGCCTGCCGCCACGTTCGCCAAACGCACCGTTTCCGCCAGCGGAAGACCGGCGGCATAGCCCAGTCCCAGCACCGCGAGCACCATGTCGCCGGCGCCCGTGATGTCGAAAACGGTCCGACGCGTCGTGGGAAAGTGTTCTGTCGCGCCGTCCGGCCCTGCAAGCACCATCCCATCCGCATCGAGCGTCACCAACACGGCGTCCACCTGCATTAGCGTTCGGAGCCGCTCGGCGGCAAGCCGGGCGTCGCCGGGCGATTGGACGGGCATGGCGGCGGCCAACTCGGCCTCGGCGCGGTTGGGTTTGACGATCGTTGCCCCGACGTAACGTGAATAGTCCACGATCCGCGCGGGGTCGGCGAGTACCGGAATCAACCCGCCGGCGGCGGCGATCCATTCGGCCAGAAGTCCGGGCGTGCAAACTCCCTTGGCATAGTCGGAGATAAGCAAAGCGCCACATGCTGGCAGCGCCGTCGAAACGGCATCCGCCAGCCTACCCGCGACATCGGCGGCCAAGGGGCGGCTGTCCTCACGATCAACGCGAACGATTTGGTGTGGTTGGCGCCCCGGGGCACGGCCCATGACGCGTTCCTTCGAGGTCGTCGGCCGCGTCGAGTCGACGACCAGAGCGTCGACGATTTCATTTTCAGAGAGCAACCGCCGCACGAGACGGCCGTTGGCGTCGTCGCCGATCACGCCGGCCAACGTCACCTGCGCGCCAAGCCCTCGCAGAAGGTACGCCACGCTCGCGGCGCCTCCCAGGCGGATCTCATCGTCGTCGGCGCGCAGCACCACCACTGGTGCCTCCGGGCTGACGCGCTCCGCATTGCCCCAAGCATAACGGTCGAGGATCACGTCGCCTACCACAACCAGGCGCGGAGCGCCGATGCGTTCCAGAACCGTCGCCAACTCGTTCATGACACTCATATCCGCGAATGTGACCGAGCGAAAACGAACGTCACCGAAAGGAGCATTCAAAGTAGCCGGGTTGTGAAACGATTGCAATCAGGGGCCTTGCCTTCCGCAGGTCCAACGTTAAGCGGCACTCCAGTATGTTGGTTGGCGGGCGCGCGCCGTCGAGGCGCCGCCCAACTCGTCGCGGGCGGGAAGGTGCGGGACGTTCCCTGGCGCCGCCGGGGCATCGCTAAGGCTCTGCCGCCAGCCACCGCATTTCGGCCGCGTGAAGTTCAACGCCGCAGCTTGCTCAAGTCTTCTCGCGGGGCCGGATCGCCGGGGCGAACCGAATTCTTGCCCGCCGGCGGTTGCAAGCGGCTCAGCCGTGCTTCGGCGGGCTGGGCGGCGAACCAGTCGCGCGCGGCTTGCCGCGCAAAGTTCCAGCCGTCGACGCCTATCGCTGGCGTCACGTGGAGCAGGTTCCGGTCGATGATCGTCGAGAGTCTCGCGACGGCCGTGTCGCAATAGCGGCACTGTTGGGCGCCGGCGGCCCGATGGCAGGCCTCCTGCTCCAGAAGGGGACGGAGAAAGGGGACGCGATTGGATGTATAGCGATTCGTCACGCCGGCCACCAGCGATTCGAATCGCTCGGGCGAAGTATGTGGCAACTCAGGGTCGGCGAGTAGCTCCAGCAACCGGTGCTGTTGGCGAGGGTCGCCGAAATCGGCGATGAGAGCGGCCGCCGCCGACCAATCGGCCGCCCGCGCATCTGCGCGTTCGACACACGCCGCCGCGGCGAGGCAGGCCCGCGGCACAAGGACGTCACCCGTTTTGTCGATCAGCCGTTCGGCCAGGGGCAGAACGAACGGGCCCGCACGGTCGAGATCGGCGTCCAAGGTTCTGTTGACGAGGTTTTCGACTTCATTGGGATCGCGCAGGGCGCGCAGACGGCGGATCAGAGCCTCGTAGTCGGCCGGCGCCGCGCCCGACACGACGTCGTGCCAATGCCGGGCCAGCGCGTCCCAATCAGCGGGTGCCGGACGCGCGCGCGGGAGGTAGGTGCGCAAATTGTGCTCTTGCAGCCGGACCGGAGGGCCAAATTTGAAGGAGTACATTTCCGCCAGCGCGCGATCGACCGGCCAGCGGTCGTATTCAAGCCTGAATAATGCCGCCAGAGTGCCCGTGCGGTGCCGTCCACCCTGGCAATGCACGGCCACCGGCCAGTTGGCCGGGTCGTCCATCAGTTTGAAGAACTCCTCGAATTGCCAGGGCGTCAACCAAGGCCAGAACGTCTCGTCGCCCATCGGCCATTGCACGCCGCGCGCGCCAAGCCGCGAGACGTATGCCGATTCGCGTGCGCCATCCGGGTGGCCGGCGTCGTACAGCCCGCGGCGCAAACGAAAGTCGAAAAGTTGCGCGCTCACGACGGTCTTGACGCCGCAATCCCGCACGAGATAGCGCATGCCGAATTCCGAGGGTTGCGCCGCGCGGTAGAAAACGCCTTCGCGCACCACCTGGAACCGCTTGAGATGATGGTGCCAAAAGCCGAAGTAGCTCGCCGCAACCGTCGCGGCCAACGACACCAGCACCAGCGCGCGGCGCCGCTTGGAGCGGACAGGCTTGAGTTCTTGGATTCTGGTCATACCGAGGGGCAAACTTTGGAGGGGCGAACTTAGCACAACGGCGCTCCGGGAGTCAACGTCGAACGGTCCGTCACGCCGATCGCCGATTGCGCAGAACCCGGCACACGTACCCAACCAACGCCAACGCGCCTACCGCGGCGAAGATCGACTTCAATTGCTCGAACCGCGTCTCGCCGGCGATTTGGCGAAAGCCGGAAGATGCCGAACCAGGTACGCTTGCCGAGTCTATTGGCGCCGGTGCGTCGCCGGACAATTCCCGCCGCGGCGGCAACCTTCCGAGCGGTGTCGGCCGGGCCCGTCGCTCCGCGTCCGATCCCGCGCCGACCGTGGCCTGTCGTTCCAAAACCGCCGTTGGACGAGAAGCCAGGATTCCCGAATAGCCCGTGTTCGCCTCGGATGTCGCTGGTTCCGTCGGGCCGCTTTCGGGGTGCGCGGCAAGGTTCGAGGTCGCCGCGGCGGCCGGCGTACCGGCATCGGGCAATACGGTAGTCAGGAAGTGCCGCACCCGGCCGCAATAGCTTCCGGCCGTCCGGCCATGCCCCTCGCCGAACAACACACCGGCCAGTTCTCCCTGACTGTTGAAGATCGGCCCGCCCGAGTCGCCTTGCCGCGCCGAGGCCGCCAGTTCGACCATTTCCATCGGATAACTCCTGCCCGGCGCGACGTATTGCGTACATGCTCCAGACACTTGCCGGTACGGGCCTCCGCCGTAACCCGCAATTGACAGACTTTCCCCCGGCCGCGGAGCACTCGGCGCCAGCGGCACGGCCGCGACGCTTGGCTTCCAAATCGCCAAAGCCGCCAGGTCCCAGTCGCGATCGACCTTGACCACCTGGGCGGCCGAGCGAAAACCGTCGGGAAAGACCACGGTCGGCGGGCCTGCCGCGTCGCAGACGACGTGCCAGTTGGTTACCACTAGCCCAAATTCACCTCGCGCGTCGACAAGCGTACCTGATCCGTAGGACGTACTTCCCCGTTCCGGCACGATGACCCTCACAACCGCGGGGTGCGGGCGCATCGCGGGTGCCGCGCGCGCGGGCGAGAATAGCCGGTTGAACAAGCCGCCGGCGCCAGGTGTTTCGTCTACTCGCCCCGATGGGCCGCCATTGGGCGCGGGTGCATCCCTCCAATCGGCGGCCGAAACAAATGACGCCATCGCGGCCATGATGTGCGCGGCGATTGCCGGCAGACGCTTCACTTGGCGTTTACCTCACCGAAGCGCGGCGCCGATCCTCATTCTTGAGAATGAGGCGCAACAATTCTTGGCGTAGTTTTTCAAGATCTTCTTGGGGCTTGGGCGCGGCAGTAGTGGCTGGCATCTGACTTTCCTATGCGGCAATCGGTCGGCCGCCAGTTTAGGTCTGATTCGCGTGGAGGAAAGTCCTTTCCATCATAATATTGATCCTTCAACCGCTTGATTTCAGCCCGGAGCGCGTTCTCGGCCAACTTGGTCAGCGTGAGCCTCGCCGGAAAACCGGCAAGATGCACCGCGGCGTTGCGTGCCTGGTCGAGAATCTCGGCCGACAGGTACAACGTTGCTCTGACTTTTGGCTCTTGTTTGCTCGTCTCGAAGGGCATATAGGTAGTTTCGGAAATCAGCGCACCTTACATGAAACGTCGGACGTTGGGCAATAAGCCTTGCCTAGGCGGACGTCTCAGCTCGTGTCCCAGCCATTTGAGGCGTCGCACCAGCCCCTCGTGACTGGTCGAGAATCTCGCCAGCGCCACGGAGGGCGTTCCTACAGACCCAATACGACGTTCCTAGCATTTGAGCGGGTTGCGATTTTTTTTCGCTTGCCTATTGATTGCATCGTCAGAAGCTCATACAATGCCCTTGAACTTGAGAATGCGTCTCAATTCCATTCTGGGAGTTTTTCCGTGACGGAACTGGCTTATGAACTGGTTCCCCTTGGCCGAATGGCTGCCGGTTGCTGTGCGACGGTCGCCGCGGTTCTTGGGGTTGCCGAGCAGGTGCATCGGCTGCGCGAACTCGGTCTCTGCGACGGCGCCTCGATTGAGATGCTCCAGCCCGGCAGCCCGTGTATTGTGCGTTTGGCTGGCCACAAGCTCTGTTTTCGTGCCGACGACTTGCTCAGCGTGTTGGTCAAACCGCTGACGGCCCAGGCGGGGATCGCAACGTGAACCGTCTGGCCGACGTTTCGCTGGGTGGCAAAGCCGTCGTTCGCAGCGTGATGGGGGGCGACGATGTGAGTTTGCGGCTCTTGGAAATGGGTCTCACGCCGGGCGTCGAGGTACGACTCGTGGGGGTGGCGCCTTTGGGCGACCCGCTTGAATTGGATGTTCGCGGCTATCGCCTGAGCGTCCGAAAAAGCGAAGCCGCCCGGGTCGAGGTTGAATTGCTCGCCTAGCGCTAATGGTGGGTGGTGCCCACCCCACAAGCGATGCTCGCCATGTCCGACGCGGCTTCCGAGACATCACTCACCGTTGCCCTGCTCGGCAACCCCAACACCGGCAAATCGACGCTATTCAACGGCCTCGCCGGCGTGCGGCAGCGGGTGGGTAATTATCCGGGTGTGACGGTCGAAAAAAAAATCGGCCACCTCACGCACGCGGGCCGTCGCTTCACCCTCATCGATCTGCCTGGCACTTACAGTCTCGCCCCACGTTCGCCTGACGAAATGGTGGCGGTCGACGTGCTGCTGGGCCGACGCGGCGACTTGCCTCCGCCCAACGTCGTGCTCTCGATCGTCGACGCCAGCAACCTGGAACGCAATCTCTACCTGGTCAGCCAGGTGCTCGAACTCGGGTTGCCGACGGTCGTGGCGCTGAACATGACTGACGTCGCCCTTCAGCGCGGGATCGCGATCGACGTGGCCAGGTTGTCGGCCCAGCTCGGCGTGCCGGTCGTCGAAGTGCAGGCCCATCGGCGACGCGGATTGGCCGAATTGAAAGCGGCCCTGGCCTCCGCGGCTGGTGTCGCCGCGCGCCCGCCGACGAGCCCTTTCCCCGTCGCATTTCAACAGGAGGTCGATCTCCTGGCGTCGCACCTGGACGAAAGCGCGTCCAACGGCACGGCGCCGCTTCCGCGCTATCTTGTCGAGCGTCTTCTCTTGGACACGGCGGGCTACTTGACCTCGCAACTGCTCGATGCAGGTCAAAAAGCGCCTGTCGAATTGCTCGTCGAGGCCCGCGGACGTCTGGCCGAGGCCGGTTGCGCGGTGCCGGCCGTCGAGGCCCTCGCCCGCTACGGATGGGTCGCGACCGTGCTTCAGGGCGTGATGACTCGCCGGGCCACTCGACCAGTGACGACCAGCGACCGCATCGACCATGTACTGACCCACCGGCTTTGGGGCACGCTGTTTTTCCTGTTGATGATGGTGGTGGTGTTCCAATCGGTGTTCAATGTGGCGGCTTGGCCGATGGAGTGGATCAAGGACGCTCAAGCGGCGGTGGGCGATTGGGCCACGAAACACATGGTTGATGGGGCGCTGCGGAGCCTGGTTGTCAAAGGGCTGATCGGCGGCGTGGGGGGGGTCGTCATTTTCCTGCCCCAGATCATGATCCTGTTCCTCTTCATCGCCGTGCTCGAGGATTGCGGCTACATGGCGCGCGCCGCCTACCTGATGGATCGTTTGATGGTCCGCGTCGGCTTGAGCGGCAAATCGTTCATCCCGCTCTTGTCGTCGTTCGCTTGCGCCATACCGGGCGTGATGGCGACTCGGGTCATCGAAAATCGGCGCGACCGGCTGACGACGATCCTGGTGGCGCCTTTGATGAGTTGCAGCGCGCGGCTGCCCGTCTATACGCTCTTGATCGCCGCGTTCATCCCCAAGCGGTCGTACGTCGGCGGCCTGTTGGGATTGCAAGGCTTGACGATGACGGCCATGTACCTGGTCGGGGTCGTCACTGCCATGTTCGTTGCCCTGTTGCTGAAGAAGACGCTATTGCGCGGACCGACGCCCTCCTTCGTGATGGAGTTGCCCAGCTACAAGTGGCCGTCGCCGGCGACCGTCGTGTACCGCATGGTCGAACGGGGCTGGTCGTTCGTCCGCCGAGCGGGAACGTTGGTGGTGGCGGTGTCGGTCGTGGTTTGGGCCGCCCTCTACTATCCGCACGACCAATTGGTCGAAGGTCCCTTCCGCGAACGTCTGGCCGAGAACGCAAAGAAACTGGTTCAACTGGGGAAAGACGACCCTCGGCACGGTGCGATCGAGCGCGATCAAGCCCGGCTGCGAAACGAGATCTTGGGGGCCTACAATCGCCAGAGTTACCTGGGGCGATTGGGCCATGCGATCGAGCCGGCGGTGCGCCCGCTTGGCTGGGATTGGCGGATCGGCTGCGCCGTAATCGCCTCGTTTCCGGCCCGCGAGGTGGTGGTCGCCACGCTGGGAATCATCTACAATTTGGGGGAGGACGTCAAAATGGACGACGAGGAGTCGCGCGGCCAATTGGCGGCCGCTTTGACAAGCGCCCGCTGGGATAACGACATCCAGCGGCCGGTGTTCAACGTGCCTGTGGCGCTTTCGATCATGGTGTTTTTCGCGCTTTGCGCGCAGTGCGGTTCGACCCTGATCGTCATCAAGCGTGAAACCAATAGTTGGGGCTGGCCCGCGTTCACCTTCGTCTATATGACGGCGCTGGCTTACCTCGCGGCGCTAGTCACTTACCAGGTAGGGATGTGGTTAACGGCATGAAGTACGACTGGCAAGACCTGGCTGCATTGTCGATCGTCGCCCTGGCGTGCGGTTATTTGCTGTGGCAGGGCTGGCGGCTCGTGCGCCGCAAGCAGCCGCCGGGGGGCTGTGGCGGCGGTTGCGCGAAATGCCCGAGTGGTTCACCGACCGAAGCGCCCGTGGTACTGCACATTCGATTGGCGGATGACGCGAAAACGGGCGGTGCGTTTCTGAGCTGAACACTCCGGGCAACGGCCGAACGAAAACCAGGATGATCTCACCAGCCGCGACGGCGTAGTGCTCGCTGATTGAGGTAATCGACCAGCACCTCGCCCAGGTTTCGGCTGGTGTCGACCAGCACCCGCTCGACGTGGCGCCGGCCGCACAGCTCGTCGAGGCGAGCGATATAGCCGGCCAGCGCGTCGCGATAGGCGCGCCGCAGCTCGTGGGAATCGGTCATCAGCGAGTCGGCCGATTCAAGCCCGACGAACTTGACGCTGCCGTCGAATTCGAACGCCAGTTCGTCGTGGTCGAGCGTGTGAAACAGCACCACTTCATGACGCTGGAAGCGGAGCTGGTCAAGGGCCACGGCGAGGGACGACAGGTCGCTGAAGAGATCGCTGAAAACCATCACGATTTCGCGCCGGCGCATGCGGCCGGCCAGTTCGATCAGGCACTCGCCCAGCCGGGTCGTTCGCTTCGACTCGATATCGTCGAGCTGCTGGGCGATCCGCACGACCTGCGCCGGCGAATTGCTGGGAGGCACCCAGTCGAGCACTTTTTCGTCGCAGGTGGCCAGCGACACCTTGTCGCTGCGATCGACGATCGCATAGGCCAGCGCCGCGGCCATTTGCGACGCGTAACGCAGCTTCCGCCGCGCCCCCGAGCCGTAACGCATCGAGGCGCTCACGTCGAGCACCAGGTGGCAAGTGAAATTGGTCTCCATCCGGTACTGCTTGACGACGTACTTGTCGCGGGTGAAATAGACGCGCCAGTCGATGTGTTTGGGGTCGTCGCCCCAGACGTACTCGCGGTGGCCCGAGAACTCGACCGCGAACCCGCTGGCGGGCGAGGCGTGCGCGCCGGCCAGGTTGCCCAGCACCAGCCCGCGCGGTTCGATTCGCCGCCCAGCCAGCCGGCTGAGCACCGCGGGGTCGAGATAGCGCGTGAGGATGCTGCGGTTGGCCATCGTGTGTTGCGTCAGCCGAAGTCATGGGGGGCCAACCTGGCGAGGGTAGTGGGTGCGGTTCGCCGTGTCAAACAGACTTTCCCGTCCGGCCGAGTTGCGATATGCTAGGAACCGGCGAAGCGAAACGGCGGAGCTCTCACGAGTTCCGCTACCAAACCAGAGGTTGCGAGCATGAGCGCCAGCGACGACAAGGAGCCGGGGCAGCCGTCGCCCCAGGGACCGATCAACGAGGCCGTGCAACATTCGTCGGTCAGTGCGCGGATACCGGCGAACGTGGGCCGCGGCGTGCTGAGCACCGGCGCGATCGTGTTCGACAGCCCGAACGAGTTCGTGATCGACTTCCTGTTGCGGCTGGGTTCGCCGCACGCCGTCGCGGCAAGGGTCGTGTTGCCGCCGGGAGTCTTCGTGCAATTCATCAACGCGCTTCGGGAGAACCTCGACAAGTACAAGGCGCGGTTCGGCACACCGCCGGCCCTGCCGGCGCCGCCACCTCAAGCGCCGGGCGACAACCGTGGAAAGATCGCCGAAATGTACGAACAGCTCAAGTTGCCCGACGAGATGCTCAGCGGCGTTTACGCCAACGCGGTGATGATCGGCCACAGTCCCGCCGAATTCTGGTTCGATTTCATCACCACCTTTTTTCCCCGTTCGGCCGTTTCCAGCCGCGTGTTTCTCGCCTCGCACCACATCACCGGGATGCTCGACACGTTGAACATCGCCTACCAATCGCACCGTCGCAAGCAGACCGAGGTCCAGCGTCCGCCGACCACGCCCCCCCAGCCGTAATCCGCCGGCGGCGTCGGTATCGACCAAGGTCCGGGTAGGCCGGACCATCGGAATTCTAACGAATTCCGCTACCTCGGCGCCCCTTTTACGGCCGCTTGGGCGCGATCAGCGCCGTGGGCGGCAGACCGGTGGCGGCCGTGACGGCGGCGGCGGCCTGGGCGGCTTCATTCAGGGCATCCAATTGAGAGCGCCGGACCTGCAACATGCTGTTGCGGGCCAAGACGATCCGCTGTACCTCGATCTCGCCTTGGCGGAACAATTCCTCCAGCCGCCGCAACTCATCGGGCGCATCGATTCCATCGCCGTCGATCTGCTCGATCAGTCTCCGAGCCCGCTCGTAGCGATCGAACGCGGCTTCGGCTTCGAGCCGGGCACGCTGTTCGAGCTGCCGGAAGGTCAGTTGCCGCTGGCCCAGCTCGGCCTCCCGCTGACGCACTTGAGGACGGCCGTTGTTTTGAGGCACTTCGAAGTGCGAACGAAAGCCGTAGTAGGTGGTGGCGAAGTCGTCGCGCTGGTAGTAGGGCCCGATCTGCATGTTCGGCACGCGCGAGGCGTTGGCCAGGCGGACGTTGGCCTGCGCGGTGGCCACGTCGGAGCGGGCGGCCATCACATCGGGCCGCGCGGCGGCCAGTTCCTCGATCGACTTGGACAGCGGCTGGGGCGCCGAGCCCGCCGGCCCTTGAATGGGGATGCTATCGGTCGCGGGCAGAAAGCGCCAGGCGGTCAAGTCGCCGGCCAGGGTGAATTCCGTTGCCGATGGCAGGTTGAGCTGACGCCGCAGGGAGAGCAGCGCCGTCTGGTAATTGGCATCGGCCAGTTGAAACTGGCGTTCGGTCGATTGGCGATCAAGTCTGGAAACGGCCACGTCGGCGGCTGTGGCATTGCCCTCATCGAGCTGGCGTTCGAGCGTCGAGGCCAATTCAGCGTTCGAGTCGGCCGCGGAGCGGGCCAGGTCGCGCAGGCCGCGTTGATAGAGCGCGGTGAAGAACAACTGCTGCGTCATGGCCACGTTCAGCAGCTCGGCCTGACGAACGGTCCATCGAACGCGTTCCAAGTCGGACGTCCCGGCCCGCTCGCGATAGCGGCCCTGATGGGCAATTTCGAAGGTTTTCATGAACAGCACGTAGTTGTAAATGCCGGGGTTCGCGCCGACGGTGGCGGAAGGGGCGTGCTCGAACGGGGTCGCCTGGATCTGCAGGAAAGAGTTGAACGGGTTGACGCGGGCCACGCCCAGCGCGGCGCGGCTCACCGGCACGGTCCCGCGTATCGCCACCAGGTCGGGGTTTTGCGCCAGAGAGGCGCTGATCGCCTGCTCCAGCGAAAAAGGCAACGCCCCGTGGAGCAACTCCTCGCCCGCGGGCGGCGGTTCCTGAAATGCGATCTGCGAGACGGCGGCGTCTGACATTTCGGCGGCGGAAGGGGACGAGTCGGGCGCCACGCGCCTCGACGACGTTTGAAGCGGAGAAGCGTTCGGCAAGGTCGGAAGAGCGCCGGCAGCCTGCGCGGCGGCACTGGGTGCGACACGATTTCCGTCCGGCACGGGATTTCCGTTCGGCACGGGGTTAACCGGGGGCATAGTTGCACTTGAGGGTGGCGACTGTGCGCTGGGCAGTTGAGGCGCGGTGCGCTGGGTGGAGGCGCAGCCCGCCGGAACACTGGCGGCCAATGCCGCCAGGGCTAAGGCGATACGCGCTGCGGCAAACGGCCGAGGCATGGCGGCGATGGCCCCCCCTGATAGTGGATAAATCCAATGACCCGCGTGTGAGCCGAGCCTTGACAATCTGCCCCACATCGACTTCGATCGGCGGATAAAATGTGCCGACTTTAACGAATTTGCGGACCGTCCCATCCCATCGTCTCAGCATGAGATTTATCACGAGGAATTGGTGGCTGGCGGCAAAGCCTTAGCGATGCCCCGGCCCGATTGCGACCGGGGCATGCCCCAGCCACCGTGAATGTCGCAT
>DATLQY010000523.1:0-3876 GCA_035534975.1 Pirellulales bacterium | reverse complement strand
CCAAGCCATCTTGGCAAAGTGGGGAACATTCATCCGCGGCGCGCAGTGACGGCGCGAGCAGAGAACATGCAGCCGCAGCGCGCGGTGAGGGCGCAAGCAGAGCACAAAAAGCCAAGCCATTTTACGTTTACAGCCGGCCAGCGCATCATCACGGTCAAATCGGCGGTGGACATGAAAGTCTTCGACCGAGAGAAAAAACGGACCGAAGTGGTGGGCAAGATCGACTTTCCGATCGTGGACCTCGAGGCGGTCCAGGGGGATTTCCTCTGGGTCCGCTCCCTGGGCGTCAAGGGCTGGATCCGCAAAGGCGATGCCGTGCCGCTGGAGGAAGCCGTTTCCTTCTTCTCCGCGCAAGTCAACCGCGATCCGAAGGACGCCGACGCCTACTTCCGCCGCGCCCTGGCATGGCACGCCAAGGGCGAGCTCGACAACGCCGTCGAAGACTTCAGCGAAGTCATCCGGCTTGATCCCGAGGACGCCGCCGCCTACAGCAATCGCGGCGCCTTCCGCAACGAAAAAGAGGAATACGAACTGGCCTTGGCCGACTTCAGCGAGGCGATCCGCCTTAATCCGGCCGGCCGCGACGGCTATTACAATCGCGGCTATACGCACTTTCTCAAGAACGACTACGAGCGGGCGATCGCCGATTTCACTGAGGCGATCCGACTCGATTCCGATTATGCCTGGGCCTATAACAATCGAGGCTTCGCCTGGTACCGGACGCGCCAGCACGACAAGGCCCTGGCCGATTTCAATCGCGCCATCCAGATCAATCCCAACGGTGCTTGGGCTTTCGCCAACCGCGGCCGGACCTGGTCGGACATGGCGCAGTACGACAAGGCCCTGGCGGATTACGGTACGGCCCTGCGTCTGGACCCGAACAGCGCGACGGCCTACAAGAATCGAGGTTTGACCCGGCTGGCGCTGAAGGAATACGACAAGGCGCTGGCCGACTTCGACGAGGGCCTCCGCCGAAGTCCCCGCGATCCGCGCCTGCTGAACCACCGCGGACGCGCCTGGCTCGCCCTGGCTGAGCACGATCGGGCGCTCACCGATTTCACCGAATCGCTCCGGCTGGATCCCAGGAATTCCGAGGCAATGGCCAACCGTGGCAACGCCTGGTACGCCCGCGGCGAGTACCAGACCGCCTTGGACGATTACAGCGGTGCCATCCGCTTGAACCCGGCTGAAGCCCTGGCCTACGCCGGCCGGGCCACGCTTTGGGCCTCTTGCCCCGACGTGAAGTTCCGTGATCCGCCAAGGGCGGTTGAGTCGGCCCGCCGCGCCTGCGAATTGTCGAATTGGGACAATACGGAATGGATCGAGGTTCTGGCCACGGCCCACGCGCAGGCCGGGCGTTTCGACCAGGCCCTCAAGTGGGAAAACGTGGCACTGAAGTCCGGCGATTTCACCAGCGAGGGCCTGGCGGCGGCGCGCAGGCGATGCGAATCGTACCAGCAGCAACTTGAGCAGAACGCGCACACCACGGGACAGCCGGGGGCCCGGGACGTTCAATAGACGTCGCCGGTTAGTCGTCCCTCCCTCGCGCGTTGCGGTGCGGCGCACCGGCCGCGAACGTGACCGGCAAGTCGGAATTCGCTGACGCTTGCCATCCGCGGTCATGGCGAAAGGTCTCCGCTGGGGCGGGGAGAGTCCGGCTATCGTTGACCAACGTAATGAGGTCGCCAATCGAGCGATGCGACACGATCGGGTGCCGCAAGGGCTGCTTTGTCAGAATGCGGTAGTGATTCTTGCGGCCGATCTTTTCGCGCTCAATGAAGCCGTCCGCCTCCAGGTCAGCGAGGAGTCGCGGGACAACAGCAGCAGCACATGCGAGTGGTTCGTCATGAACGTCCAGCGATGCAGGCTCTTTTGGCGCTGGGAGATCGGCGCCGGGGACGCGGCCGTGGCGCCGTTGGTAGCAGCGACTGCGCGCGACGTCGCTGATCGATGCCTGGAGGCGGCGGCTCGTTCTAGCGTCATCTTCAAATATTCACTCGCTGTACCGGTTCGTGTCGATTTGGCGCGAACGGAAAGCCGCGGCGACCATCTCGGCGGCCTCCTCGACGTCCAGGCGCGACGTGTTCACTACCAGATCGTAAATTCTTGGATCTTCCACGTCCCGGTGGAAATAGCGTCGGATGAATGCCGCACGCTGGCAGTGAGTTTCGGCCACGATCTGCTCCGCTTTCAGCTTCGAGACTCCGTACTTCCGGGCAATTCGTTCCCTCCTGTCACGCTCGTCGGCCACTACGCGCACAGCAAGCCCGCGCGGTCGAGGCAGGAAGAAATGCGCACCATGGCCGACGAACACCGCCGGGCCGGCCGCCGCCGCTGAGATAACAATCCGCCGCAGATAGCTGACGTAGGCGTTCTGGCAGATCAGTCGATGGTCAATGAAGTGTCCAAGCACCTCATAGAGCGCGCTGCTCTTGTTTTCATCGAGCGACTCCAAGACGTCGTGGGCGACATGAAACCGATCGGCGATCCGGTCGACGAGTTGCTTGTCCAACACGGGCCAACCGAATTGTTGACCTACTAGCGCAGCCAATTCGGCGCCCCCGGCGCCCGTTTGACGCGAAATCACGATGTAGGGTCCCAACCGGTCCGCAGGACGTGAGGCTCCTTGGTCCCGTTCAAGGGCAATGTGCCGCAAAACGTACCAGGGCAATCTGCTGACCGTGGAATCTTGAGCGAACCTCTTTCGAATTGCCTGCAGTTCCAACATCTCTGACATGGGTAACTACCTTCTTTCTCCCCCCATGAAGACATCGCAACAAGGATTGATTGATTGAGGCGCCGGTGGCTCTAAACCCGCTATGCAACAGTTGTGCCAATTGAGCTTGTCGTGTCATTCGTCTCCAACCTACCTTGGAGTCCCGGCGAACCCGTGAGAAATGAACGAAAGTAAGCTGGGAAAGTTGGCCAGCGTTCTTCCACGACAGCTAACTTTTGATCATTTGGTGCGCCGGCCAGCGCCAGTAGAGATAGCTACTGCCATCTACAGCACGGGCCATTGTCTTGCAGTCTCGCGTCGCGTGAACCACGGCAATCCGGTCGGCTCGTCCCTCATCGGCGATCGGTTTCTCAGTCCGCCCATCCGACAATGCTCCTCACCTCTCGCCGAGCGCCAATGCCGCGCCGATCTACGTGGTCGACCGCACCGACGTGGTTCGGGGCTTTGTCGACATCCCAGAGCACGACGCCAACTACGTCAAGGCGGGGACGAAGGCAAGCGTGCTGATCAAGGCATTCCGCGACAGGCAAATCCCGGCCACCGTCACGCGCACTGCCTGGGCCCTTAACGTCAAGAGCCGTACCCTCCGCGCCGAGATCGACTTGCAGAACATCGAAACCCCCGAGACGTACGAGGACCTGGGCACCCACCAGACGAGCGTCAACAGCACCTCCAACACGCAAATCCTTCCCGGCATGTACGCCTACGGCAAGGTGATCATCGAGCGCCCGAATGTCATGTCGCTGCCCGTTTCGGCCCTCTCCCATGTCGGCGAGAAGACTTATTGCTGGGTATACCAAAACGGCAAAGCGGCGCAGACGGAGATCCAGACGGGTGTCAGCGACGGCGAGTGGATCGAAGTCACCAATCGCTACCTTGCGTCGGCCGACAAAGGCGAGGAGCGCTGGACGCCGATCGACGGCTCGGAAAAGGTGGTCCTGGGTGACCTGTCGATCCTCGCCGACGGCGCCCCCGTGCGGGTGGAGCAGGCCAAGGACGTGATGAACCAGTCGGAAATCGCGGACGCAAGCCCTGAGAACCATTCGAAAAACATCGATTGAGACCGCTTGTCACGAGAAAGTGGTGGCTTGGGCAGAGCGTACGCGATGCCCCGGCTCGATAGCGACCGGGGCATCGCT
>DATLQY010000522.1:0-6084 GCA_035534975.1 Pirellulales bacterium | reverse complement strand
ATCGAGCCGTCGGTACTCATTACCCGAACCTTTGACGATGCATTGTAAACCGAACTCGTCGGCGATCCGTTTGGCGCGGAGAAAGTAAAGCTCGTCGGGGGCCTGAATCATGACGGGCGACTTGCCCGCGGCGAAACTTTGAAGTGCGGCCAGGGCGTCGTTGCGTTCGGGGCGCGGCAAACCGTGCTGTCGGTCGAAGGCATCCCAGGCCTGGCCGTACCAGAGCGCATCGTAAAACACCTGCCGTACCAGGGCCACGGCGCCCATGGGCGACTGTGGATAACCCTCGCCGTCGCGCGACGGCGAGAGCATCAAGTGCAACGCGAGCTGCGGCTTGAGGATCGAGCGCGTGCCCGATTCGTCGCCGGTGGTGACCAGCACGCTCGTCCCCTTGACGATGCCGAAGGATGGGGCGACCAGCCTGGCGGTGATCCCCTGGCTTCGCAGCTTGCGGTTCGTCTCGGCGTCGAGCGCGAACCGCTCGTCGGCGTTGACCTGCGGCACGATTCGCGAGTTCCAGTAGCCCGCGCCCTTCCCGTCGGAGGCCGGCCGCGAGGCCTCGAGCGACAGTTCGCCGAAGGCGTCGATGAAGCCCGCGTAGACGGTCTTGCCGCTCTCGTCCCAAACGCGGGCGTCGGCCGGCACTTCGACGTCGGCCCCAACGGCCTCGATCACACCGTCGCGAATGACCAGCACGCCCGACTCGATGACCTGTCCCGGCGCCACGACGATCCGGGCTCCGCGCAGGGCGTGGACATTGGGCGTGTTTTCCCTCAAGCCGGGCCGCGGCGTCGTTTCGGGTGCCGCCGGTGCCGGCACCGCCGCAAGGCAGGCAAGGCCAATGGCCCAATACCGTAGGGTGGGTTTCATCGGGTGTCGTTCCAGGGGCCGTGTCGCGAAGTAACTACGAGAAAGCTTATCTCACGACAATAATCCATGCGAGTTCCCAGTGCCAGTCGCCAATTTGATGCTCAACGGCCCGCCGAATCTGCGGGATGAGCTTCCAAGTCTTTGCAGGGAATTCAGGCAGCCGATGCCCGAGGCCCTGACGTTCCTTTCGACCTTGGCACTACCGACACGTGGGACGCGAGGATCGTTCGACCCTCAACTGCGGTCATTCCCTCGCGCCCGGGGACGTGACAACGGGCCGTTTCATGATCAGCGCAACCGAACCATATTCTGTCCCGCTCAAGTCGTGAAGCGCGTGTTCGATGTCTTCCATTTTTCCAAGTTTGCTCGTCCAGCGACCACTCGCCAGTTGCCGGGCCGCGTGTTTGGGTACGCCTTGGTCATTCGCGAAGACAGCGATCTTGTTGAAACCGGGTTCCAGTTCGTCGCCGGCACAGAGGACATAGCCCAACGTGGCGAATACCTCGCGGAACGCTTCCAACGTGACCACGCGCGGCACGCCTTCGGGCCAATGGGTCTCGTCGGATCCGACAGGCCACCACCAATTCGTGGTCTGGTCCGCAGCCCAGGCAATGCAGTTGTAGAGGTCGTCGGGCTTGCTTGTGACGGACCACTCTGCGCCCTTCAACCGAGGGAACGCCAATTCGATTTGTTTCACCATCGGTAGCCGTTGGCCCTGCCCCAGCGCAGCCACGCTTCGCTCATCTTGGCGATATTCCCGCCATCTCCAGGGTGTACGGGGTCCGCCCCAGTGATCGCAGGGAGCGCCCAGACCCAGAGACGAGGTCGTTCCTCCAGGTCGCGCAACATGAGCGGCACGACCGCGTCGCCCATTTGGATGATCTCCTGGAATGCCGAGTGCTCGACGATATCGGTATAGGACGAGAGGTAGCCCGTCTCGGCAGTCCACCGTGCTTCCAGCCGACGGAAGCGGTTTTCGACCGTCTCTGTCGGGTCGGTCGCCGACGTCTGATTGACCGGAATGGAAGCCATGAATCCGCCTCCGCTGAACTAAGTGGCACGCGTGAATCTTACATGGAACCAACGTCTCACCCAATTATACTCAATTCGTGGCATTCTTGCGCCCGGTATCGCCCGGTATGATCGGATCAGCGGGGAACCGGTAAATGTGGTAGGATGCTTGCCACGTACATCTCAGAAAAGGAACCCGCGATGACGACTCCGATGCACCCGCCCGCAACCAGCCATGCTACGCACGGTCCGGCCGGACAACCGACACCCGCGGAGCCGTCCTTACGTCCCAGCGAGGGTTGGCACTGCACGCACCTCTATTACCGCTTCGACCGCCGCGTTCTGAAACAGCTTTCCGCCGCCGAGATCGCGGCCGGAACGACCGACATGATCGCGACACTCGACTCCGCCGGACACGGGGCGCCGGCCCGATTGCAGACGTCGCTGGTTAGCGGCCACAAGGCCGACTTCGGCCTGATGATGCTCGACTCCGACCCGCTGGCGATCGACGCGGTCCATCAGCGGCTCGTGTCCGGACCGCTCGGGCCGGCGCTGGAGCCCACGTATTCGTTCGTTTCGCTGACCGAGGTCTCCGAATATGTGCCGTCGGTTTCCCAATACGGCGAGCGGTTGGTGGCCGAGGGGGACGTGGCCGGCAGCCCGACGTACCAGGCGAAACTCAAGGCCTACGAATCGCGTGAGGAGATGATGCGCAAGCAGCGGCTCACGCCCGATCTCCCGGCCTGGCCGAACTTCTGTTTCTATCCGATGAACAAGAAGCGGAAGGTGGGCGAGAACTGGTTCCTGCTCCCGTCCGACGAGCGAAAAAGGTTGATGGCCGAACACGCCAAGAGCGGTATGAAATTCGGCGGCCGCGTGACACAATTGATCACGGCCTCGACCGGGTTCGACGATTGGGAATGGGGCGTTTCGCTTTGGGCCCGCAACCCGGAGTTTCTCAAGGAAATCGTCTATACGATGCGGTTCGACGAGGCCAGTGCCCGCTACGCGGAGTTCGGGCCGTTTTACGTCAGCTACGTGACCTCGCCCGCCGACGTGCTCAGGCATTGCCGCGTGGGGGCGGGGGTGGGATGATCGAGTAGCGGAATTCGTGAGAATTCCGAACGTTTGCGCGGCAATCGGAACTCTCACGAGTTCCGCTACCGGAGTGTTGAACCAGTGCCCCCCTCTCCCGGATCGAAAGCCACAAGCACCCCGATCTCGCTGGCCGATTTCCTCGCGCTGAACGATGAAATCGCGGCCTTGGTCCGCGCGGGCGTGCCGCTGGAAAGCGGTCTCGTGGGACTCGGCCGCGATCTGCCGGGCGGGATGGGTCGGATCGCTATGGCCCTGGGAGAACGATTGAACCGCGGCGAGACGTTGCCCTTGGCCATCGCCGCCGAACGGACGCGTTTTCCCACTCTCTACCTGGCCGTGGTCGAGGCGGGCGTGAAATCGGGCCGACTGGCGGTGGCCTTGGAAGGGTTGGGTACGACCGCCAGGCGGCTTGCCGAGCTACGGCAGGCCGCCGGAACGGCGTTGCTTTACCCGGCGATCGTGCTCCTGCTGGCGTACGCCATGTTCGTCGGCTTCGTGCTCAAGTTCGCGCCCGCCGTGGCGCCGGCCTATGAATCGTTCGAAGTGCCGGCCAGCGGCTGGCTCCGTTGGTTCGCCGGCCTGGGGGCCACGGCAGACTACTGGGGACCAAGCGTGCCGGTGGTGGCGGTCACGGCCGGGTGCCTCTGGTGGTGGCGATCGGGCCGCGTACTCTTGCTCCAACCGAGTTGGGCCGGCCGTTTCCTGGGCTGGATTCCCGGCCTCAAGCCCATGCTCGCCTGGTCGCAAGCGGCGACTTTCGCCGACGTGTTGGCGCTGTTGATCGAACAGCAGGTGCCGTTGGCCGATGGTATCCTGCTGGCGGCCGAATCGACCGGCAGCCGCGCGCTGGCGCGGCACGCAGAACAAATGGCCGGCGCGTTACGGCGCGGCGATTCCGCCGACCGCTGCCTTTCTTCGGCCCCGGGCTTTCCACCCTTGCTGGGTTGGTTGATGGTCTCCGGCCATGACCGCGGGCTCTTGGTTGGCGCGCTTGCTCACGCGGCGGCCAGTTACCACCAACGCGCGCGGCAACGGGCCGACGCGGCGCAAGTTTTCCTCCCCATCCTGTTGACGGTCGGCCTGGGTGGATCGGCCGTTCTCGCCTATGCCCTGGTCGTCTTCCTACCCTGGATCTCGCTATTGAACTCATTGGCCGACCTATGACCGAAACCAATCAAAACTTGAAATTATGACACGAACACCACGACTCGGACTCATTTTACGGGGGATAGGGGGATGACGAGGGGATAAGGGGATGAAGGCAATCGGAGACGCGAACGAGTATCCATGGCCTGCCGTCGGCCGATTTTGTTCGTTCACGACGTTCTCCTGCTTTTTCCGCTCATCTCATTATCCACTCTTCATCGCCACATCCCCCTTTGCAAACGGTGGAAGGCCTACATGACGGACAGCAACGGCGAACGACGCGAACGACTTTCGAACGCCGAGGCGGCCGATCTGGGCGCGGTCCTCGCGACCTTGGTGCAGTCGGGCTATCCGCTGGAGGCCGGATTGGAAGCCGCCGCGCGCGAGCTGCCGCGAGGACGATTGGCGCGATCGCTCGCGGCCGTAACGCGAGAAATGCGCCAGGGGCGCACGCTCGATGAGGCGATCGCGGCACAAGGCCGAAACCTGCCCGAACACGTGCGAGCGCTGGTTGTCGCCGGTCTGCGCACCGCTCGGCTGGGGCAGGTCCTGGAGGAGTTCGTCACCATCCAGCGCCGTACGGCGGATATCCGCCGCACGGTCTACGTGAGCCTGGCTTATCCGTCGGTCCTCTTGGTGCTCGTGGTCGCCGTGTTCACGCTCTTCGGGTTGGCGGTCGTGCCCGTCCTGGCACAAGTCGTCGACGATTTCGACATGGATCTCCCCAGGCAGACGCGGCTTCTGATTGGGATGTCGCATTCCGGGTTGTGGGTGCTGGTGGCCAACCTGACGGTGCTGATTTGCTGCTGGTTATTGGCCTGGCTTTCGACGGAAGTGGCTGAAATCCGCAGCATGATGAACGCGATGCCGCTCTTGGGTCCGATTTCGCGCTGGGCCAGCCTGGCCCAGTTTTCGCGGCTGATGGCGTTATTGATCGAGAGCGAGCTGCCGTTGCCGGCGGCCTTGAAGTTGGCCGGCCGCGGCGGCCAGGATGCCGACCTGGCCGTCGCATGCCTGGCCGCGTCGCGGCGGGTCGATGGAGGACAAGCGCTCGGTCAGGCGTTGGCCGGCCTGCCACAATTCCCCAAGAGCCTCGGCCCAATCGTCACCTGGGGCCAACAGGCCGGGGCCTTGCCCGACGCCCTGCGCACCGCGGCGGAAATGTTCGAAGGCCGGCTGCGGGCCCAACTCGTCTTGCTGCGGACGGTCGTCCCGCCGTTCGCGTTTCTGGCCGTCCTCTGGGCTGTACTGTTCTTGATTTCATCGTTCGTACTACCGTTGATTTCGTTGGTCGAAAAGCTGAGTTGAACAGAACAGTCATGGTTTCCGCCGAAAGTTATCCCGGATTCGTGCTGTTGGGCATCGCCGTGCTCTTCTCGCTACGGCTCTTCTACCGCGCCCACGCCGACGATCCACAAGACGCGCTGCACGTTACGCTGACGGTGGCCGGGCGAACGATGATCGCCGTGGGGTTCATGGAAGCGGTGCTGTTGTTCCTCAGTTTTTTCGGCATTCTACTTGCCGTCGTCGGCTGCGTCGTCCTGGTGGTGTCGCTGCTGCGTTATCGCGCGCTGAGGAGGGCCTCGCTCTTGACGGTGATGGCCACCGCCACCCGCAAGTGGATGCCGCTGACGCCGGCGGTGGCCGCCTTCGCCGGTGAATGGCGCGGCGGTTTCGGCTACCGCGTGCAAGGGCTGGCCAACCTGTTGGCGCAAGGTGTGCCGCTGGGCGACGCCTTGCGGCGAGTGGGGGGGCTGGCCTCGGGCCGGGCCTTGGCCCTGATCGACGTCGGCACGCAAACGGGAACGCTGTCCGGCGCGCTTGACGCGGCGGCCAGGCTCTACGCGCCGCGCGAAGCGCCCAACAAGGCGCTGGCCGCCTTGGCCTATTTCCTGTTCCTCGGCCTGACCGGCACCGGCATTCTGATTTTCGTGATGCTCAGGATCGTGCCCGAGCTGA
>DATLQY010000521.1:0-5676 GCA_035534975.1 Pirellulales bacterium | reverse complement strand
CGGGGGCTCTGGTGCGGTGTTCGAGCCATTCAGGCACCTCGCCAGCCAGAAATGGTGTGACCACCGTCATCACGCGCCCTTCGGTCCCTTCGGGCCAGGTGAATCGTTCGAGGAAAGGGGCCGCCCGCCGGCTAGCCGCAGAGCCGTCGAACGCCAGCAAAACTCGCAGCGGCCTTGGTGAAGGTGCGTCATCGATGGCCCGCACAACAAGCACCGGCACTGTCGCCGTGTGGACGACCGACTTGGCGACCCCCCCAAGGAACAACCTGGCGGCCTTACCCTTTCCAGTCGCACCCACAACAATCAATTCCGCGCGCAAGGCGTCGGCAGCCAAGATAATTCCTTGGCGTGGGTTCTTCGTACCGACGATGGTTTCCAACCTTGCTCGCATGGCTTCGGGGAGTTGATCGCGTCCCTCTTGGAGCACCGACTCAGTCAGCGCCGCGCGTGCTCGCTCGACGATTTCGGGACTCGCGCCGCCCCTGGCGGACAACCGAATGTCGAGCGGGGAGTAATAGAGGGCAACACGATCCTCCATTGGCGATAGAAGCCGCGAGGCCAATCGCACCGCGGCGAAGCTCCCTCTCGATCCGTCGATTCCAATCAAGACCTTCATTTCATCGTTCCCGGTATCACCAGCTTGCCGATTACCGCTTGCGTTATTCTCCTGCGCCGCATGGAAGTCTGCTCTTGCAATTCATGTGCCAACGACCGAATGCGCACCAGGTAAATTCGAAACGGCGTCGCAGTCAATACCACCTAATTGGCTGTTTCAGTTATTGGGGTCCACTACGGATGGAATCCTTTCGCGGCCGTGCGATTTCGCACGACATCCGAGCGGAGTCGCTCATTGCAAGAAGTCTCCGCAAAAACGTGCCCCGCGTTTGGGAAACTACTGTAGGGGGTGACGCTCGTCTTTGGAAGGGTCAAGGCAGAATCCGGAGGCCCACAGCCGTGTTCAACTTCAACATGCTACGACGGTGTCGGATGACGGCGTCGCGGTACTGGCGGACATCGTTGTTGTAGTCTCTTTGCGCGTTGAGAAAGTCGATGAGACTTTGCTCGCCACTGAGCCACAGTCGGTGTTCCGCATCGCGGACACGCGCGCTACGTGGGAGAATCACACGTTGCATACGGTCGAGCGCCCTGCCGCTAGCGTTGTATTCGCGGGCTGCGTGTTCGACCTCCGATTCAACCTGGCGCTCAACGGCAATCAGCTCGGCTTGGCTCTGAGCCACATTCAGCGCGGCGCGGCGTATCTCACCCTGGTTGCGGTTATAAAGCGGCACAGTGGCCATGGCGCCTACGGACCACGATGTGGCGTTGTTGCCATGCGTCGGCACATTGTTACGGAATTCATAGGGTGAGTAGAGTAGAAACACATCCGAAAACCGCTCTTTCCGCACTAGCGTGGCATCCGCACGCGCGCGTTGAATACCGAGGCGGTACGCCATCAGATCTGGACGATTGGCCAGGGCCATGCTTAGGAGTTCCTGTGGTTGCGGGGGCGGCGGTGCCGTGTCGCGCATCGAGCTGCGGATCGCGATCTCGTCGGCTTGTGCAGACGGTATGTTGATCAGCACGGCTAATGCCAACTTCGCTTGACTCAAAGCGACGTCCGCCTGTTCCATGCCTGATTCGGCCGAGTCGCGCAGGATGGCAACTCGATCATAATCAGGCTCGGAAATCTGCCCTTTGTCGAAGTAAGCTTGGGCGGTCGACAGCACCTCGTTCAACCCCGCCACACTGGCTTTCAAAAAACGCAACGTTTCGTATGACGCCGCCACATCGAGGAATGCGTCGCCAAGGCGGTCGATTTCCAACCGCACGGCGTCTTGATACTGGGCCTCGAGTACTTGCTTTGCACGGACAGCCACATCGACCCTTGCTCGTCGTTTATGGTTCAGGTCGAAAGGATGAATGACCGTTACGCTGTAGCCGTTCTCACCGGGACGGCTCGGTGAATACGCTTGGTAGGGATAGCCAGACGCTGAGCCGAAGACGAAAGGATTCGACCGCAGTCCGGCGGTCAGCACATCGGCGCGGGCCTGTGGAATTTCGAATGCCTTGCTCCGCAAATCGACGTTAGTGCGCACCAGCATTTCAATTGCCGCGTCGAGCGTCAGCCCATCTTCCGGGCCTTCGTCGGATTCCGCGGGAAGTTCCAACGGTCCATACACCGGAGGGGGCAGTTCTTCGCGCATGGTCGGTCGAGAGTCGCGCAGCGAGCTCTCCGTGGCGGTAGCACGGCGCTGGGGTGACGAGAGCGCCGACAGAGCGTCGCGATTGTTTGGCGCGAATCGTACGGTCGAACTACCTGGACTGGCTCGGAGCGCGCGTTTGCCCGGACGCGGTTCCAAGGGGTAACCGCCGGCTCCGGGCGTACGGCCGAGCGGGGTTGTGGTCCGGTTGCGCTCCTGTTGCTGCAGACCCTTCGAGAGTAGGATGATTTCGTCCGACAGGGCCGCCAATTGGGCTAGGGCAGCTCTTTCGTTGGCGATGACTGCCCCAACCAGCGTCAGTGCGAGCACTACAGGACGATGCGCTAGCTGCGGCGCCAGGTGTATCCGCCGTGCCAAGGGATCATGTTGGATGCAAATTGGGCGCCGCACGTTTCAACCTTTCTTTCGGCGAGCGTCGAGCGGCCGGCATGGACGAGGCTCGCCGCCTGCTTCGCTTGCTGGTAGCGGTGCGCCTTGCGAGTTTATCGGTTGTCGCGACGTTGATGATTAAACCGATCTGGTCGAATGCAAAGAATAAGTTATCTACAACGCCCGATTTGACATCGACTTGCTGAAATAGGCAAAGTGGTGAATGTTCCGCTACGCGTGCAGGCCGCCAACGATCCACGATTGGCAGCTAAGTTAACCGACTTGATTCGTGACCGTCGGTACTTTGCGAGTTGATTCCGGCGTGGTGTCGAACCAATGGTAGATGGCCGGAACAACGAACAGGGTCAAGAGGGTCGACGTGGCCAGTCCTCCGATCACAACCGTGGCCAATGGGCGCTGGACCTCGGCGCCGGAGCTAGTCGCCAACGCCATGGGTACGAAACCAAGCGTCGCAACCAGGGCCGTCATCAGCACGGGCCGCATTCGGGTCATGGCTCCTTGAATCGCCGCCTGGGTCGTGTCAAGACCCTCGCGGCGCAGCTCCAGGATGTAGGTCACGAGCACGACACCGTTAAGCACCGCCACGCCGAACAACGCGATGAAACCGACGCCGGCCGAAATCGAAAGCGGCATTCCACGCAGCCAAAGCGACAAGATACCCCCGGTCGCCGCCATGGGCACGTTGAGATAGATCAACAGTGCCATACGAAAAGAGTTGAACGTCATTTGGAGAATCGCGAAAATCAGGAACAGCGCCAACGGCACGGCGATCATGAGCCGGTCAGTGGCCTCTTGCAGGTTCTGGAACTGCCCACCCCATGTGACCGAATAGCCGGCCGGTAGCGTGACGTTGCGTTCGACCGCCTGGCGAGCTTCGGCAACGAATCCGGCCAGATCCCGTCCGCGGACATTGCACTGCACGAGCGTCCGCCGGCGCCGAGCATTGCGGCTGATCTGGGCCGGGCCGTCGTATTCGTCGAGATCAGCAAGCTGCTCCAGGGGAATCTGCCTACCCTGGGGATCGGCGATCTTGATCTGGCGTAAGCGTTCCAGATCGTGTCGGAAGTAGGGCGAGAAGCGTATTTGCAGTGGAAACCGCCGTTGTCCCTCGAAGACTTGTCCCACGACCTTGCCTCCCACCGCCGCCACGGCGTCGAGCACGTCGCGAGCGTTGATGCCATAACGCGCGATTTCCTGTCGCTTGATCTTCATTCGCAGGTAGGGCAGCCCTGCCGTCTGTTCGACCTGCGTATCGGCCGCTCCGCGCACCTTGGACACGACCGCCGCGATCTGTTCGGCCGTTTGCGATAGCGTCGCCAGGTCGTCGCCGTAAAGGCTGATGCCGATATCCGATTTCACTCCGGCGATCAACTCTTGCACCCGCAGCTCGATGGGCTGCGTGAAGTTGAACGCGTTGCTGGGAATGGTTTCCAGCAGGGCATGCTCCATTCGGTCGACCAGCTCCTCTTTGGATGAAGTCGTGGTCCATTCGTCGCGCGGTTTCAAACCGATGAAAATATCGGTCAAGTTCACGGGCATCGGATCATTGGCGATTTCGGGACGGCCGGTCTTCGAGACGACGGTCACGACCTCGGGGAACCGCGCTCGAAGCGTCGTTTCGATTGCAGTCGTCATGGCGACAGACGATTCCAGCGACACACTCGGCAACCGGACCGCCTGGATCGCCAGTGACCCCTCGTCGAGCTTGGGGATGAACACCGCTCCCAATCGTGAAACGATGCCTAGACTGACCAGAAACGCAATGACCGCGATCGAGAGCGTGGCGACGGGATGCGCGATCGCCCGGCGCAGCAGCGGTTCGTAGGTCTGTTTGGCCCACCGGATCAGCCGAGTTTCATTTTCACCGACCCCGCGACGCAACACCAACGCGGCCAGCACGGGCATCACCGTCAACGCGATCAGCAGCGAGGTGGCCAGCGCGAAGATCACCGTGAAGGCCATCGGCCGGAACATCTTTCCTTCAAGGCCGTGCAGCGTGAGGATCGGCAGGTAGACAATCACGATGATCCCGACGCCGAAGACGACGGGACGGGCGACTTCGTGGCAGGCTCGGCGGACCAGGTCGGACGTGACCTCGCCCCGATCATGCTTGGCATGTTCGGCGGCGCGGCGCACGATGTTTTCGACCAGCACGACCGAGCCATCGACGATCAAACCAAAATCGATCGCCCCGAGGCTCATCAAGTTTCCCGATAGCCCGGTGTAGACCATACCAATAAAGGCCCCCAACATCGAAAGCGGTACGGCCAACGCCACGATCAACCCAGCTCGCAAATTGCCCAACAGGACCAACAGTACGACAATCACCAATAGACCGCCTTCGGCCAGGCTTTTGGCCACGGTGTGGATCGTTTTTCGCACCAGTTGGGTGCGATCGTAAAATGTATCGATCACGACCCCCTCGGGCAGCGTTTTTTGAATCTCGTCGACGCGCTGCTGCACGCGATCCACGACAACTCGCGCGTTCTCACCGATCAGCAGCATGACGATCCCGACCACGCCCTCGCCGCGCCCGTCACGAGTGACCGCGCCCTGGCGGAGCATTGGCGCAAAGCGGACCTCACCCACGTCGCGAACGTAGATCGGCGTGCCGTCCGACCGCTCATCGAGCACAATGGTTGCGACGTCGCTCAACGACCCGATCAGTCCTTCGCCTCGAATCACGCGTTGCTCCTGTCCGTGAATGACGTAGCCGCCCCCTTCATTGCCGTTGTTCCGCCGCAGTGCATCGATCACGTGGCCGATTGAGATCCGGTAATTAAGCAGTTTATTCGGGTCGATTTGCACCTCGTAAGTTTTCAGTTCGCCACCGAAGGTGTTGATCTCGATCACGCCCGGCACGCTCCGCAACTGGTACGCGATGCTCCAATCGAGGATCTCGCGGAGCTTCATGAGCGTAAAGGGCTGGCCATCGACGTCGCGCGCCTCGGGCAAGGCGCGAACCTCAAACTGGTAGATTTCTCCCAGGCCGGTGGAGATTGGTCCCAATTCGGGGTTGCCCATACCTTCGGGAATCGCGGCACGGGCAACTTCGAGCCGGGCA
>DATLQY010000520.1:0-2867 GCA_035534975.1 Pirellulales bacterium | reverse complement strand
TGACATCCGTCGAACGATACGCTTTGCTCTTACTCACGGGGACGACCTCCTGTAACGGGGTTTGGGGGGAATTCAACAACTCCACTCTAAACCGCTTTCGAGGCGTCCCCGCTCTTTTCCTACCTATAGCCAACTACATGCATGACCTCGTAGTGATCGTGAACGGGATCGACAATCGCTTCGGTCTCGATCTGGCCGCGTGACAGCTTGCCCTTGGCGTAATCCTCGATGACTCGGCGTACAATTTCGCGGTATCGGTCTAGCTTATCCATCTGGTTACCCACCATGGCGCATTCCACCAACGCATTGTAACGCAATTGCTTCGTTCCGGTACGCCTTTTCATGTTTCGTGTGGCTCGTCCGCAAGGATGTGGCGCACCAGCCGTTTGCCGAAACGCTTTTCCATCCGCTCAATCGTGCTTGCGACCTCGCTCTCGACTCCATCGGCGGCGAGCCGGCCCGTTTCGACCATCAATGTCGCTAATTCTCGCAAGCATCGCTCGGACAACCGTCGATCGTAGAGCAACATCAGCCTCCGCTCGACCAGGTCGCTCAGGTGCTCGACCCATTCGCGGCGAATCACCCAGCGGACGAATGAAATCGGGAGATCGGTGCCGTTCAGATTGGCTTTTGCCGACTCGTCGACGGGGCCGTCGTTCAGGATCGTCGCGGCACGCGTCCCATGCAGTGCCCAAATGGCCCGCACCTGTGCGGCGGACAGCCCGTGCGTCGCCGCCAGCCGCCGCCACTCGCCCTCCAAAGCAACGGGATCGGCCGGATAGTCGGTGCCGCCCGGCAACGGACGGTCGCGGCTGACGACCGCCGGTGGTAGGCCAAGTCGCGCGCGGAGTGTGCCGGCGGCTTGTTCGGCCAGCGACCGGCAGGTGGTCAGCTTGCCGCCGATCACCGAATAGAGCGGCACGTCGCCGCCCGTGTGCTCTTCGAGCCAGTGACGGCGCGTGACCGCCGCCGGCGCCGATAGGCTCGTGCTGGGCAAGGGACGCACGCCGCAATAGTGCAAATCCACGTCGTCCGGCCCAAGGTATACGTCGGGCACAATCGCGTTCACCGTGTCGATCAGGTACTCCAATTCTTTCGGCGAGGCCAGGGCCTCGGCCGGATCGCCCTCGAAGGGAACGTCGGTGGTGCCGATCAGCGATGAATCGCCGAAGGGCAGGATGAAAACTGGCCGGCCGTCTTCGGCCTCGGCGTACAGCCCGTGGCCGCCCAGCGCCGCGCGCAGCCGTGGGTGCGACGTGACCAGATGGCTCCCCTTCGTCCCGCCCATCAGAATTCGCCAATTCACGTTCAACTGCCGAAGCGTCCGATCGACCCAAGCGCCCGTCGCATTGACGACGGCGGCCGGTTCGAACGTCGCGACGGGCAATTCATTACCCGGCGCGCGGACCGTCGCTGTGCGTCCGTCTAACGTAGCGCGGTGGTAGGTGAAGAGGCGAAAGGTGGCCCCGGTCGCGCCGGCCGCATGGCGCGCATCGTCCAGGAGATCGACCACGAACCGCTCGGGAAACATGACCTGCGCGTCGTAGTACGAACAAAGCCAGCGGTAACGGTCGCGCGCGACGCGAACATCCCGCTCCTCGGCGACCGTGCAGGTGGCGTGGCGGGGCAGCAAGGGATCGCGAGCGTAGCGGTCGTAGAGCGCGAGTCCCGCGCGCACCAACCACAGTCCGCGGGGCGGCCCGGGCCGCGCGGCCCCGCGAGCGTTCCAACCGAGGAACCGTCCTACCGAGCGGCGCAGCCCGCCCAGACGGTTCGAGACGGGAATGTAGAGCTTGAGCGGGCGGACCAGGTGCGGTGCCTGGCGGAGCAGCCGGGTCCGCTCGGCCAGCGACTCGCGCACCAGGTCAAACTCGCCATATTCAAGATAGCGCAAACCTCCATGGATCAGACGCGACGAGTACGATGTGGCGCCGCTTGCCAGGTCGCCCGTATCGACCACGACGACGGAAATCCCTCCCAGCACCAGTTCACGGGCCAGCGCCGCGCCGTTGATGCCCGCGCCCAGAATCAAAACTGTTCCCCGCTCGTCGGGCATGTCGTCATTTTCCTCAGCGCCTTACCGTAACATTGACAAAGCCCCGTGCCGACCATTATAGTAAAGGTAAGCTACCGGCCCACCGCTATTCCCATCCCGCTGATTCCTTCGGAGACAACCGCCAATGCTCGTGATTCCTGGAAGAACATCCAAAGACACGTGTGACGGAGTGACGCGCCGCGAGTTGATGCGGGTCGGAGGCTCGGCGGCCCTGGGCGTATCGCTCGCCAATCTGTTCAAGCTCCAGTCCATTTCGGCGGCCGAAGGCGCCACGGGCGGGCCGGGCTGGAACAAGGCGAAAAGCGTGATCCTGGTTTTCCTCCAGGGCGGTCCCAGCCACCTGGACCTCTGGGACCCCAAGTCCAACGTGCCTGACAACGTCAAGAGCATGTTCAACCCGATCGACACCAAGACGCCCGGCGTGCAGTTCACCGAGTTGCTGCCGAAGTTGGCCTCGGTAACCGACAAGTTGACGCTGATCCGCTCGATGAGCTATACGCCGATCGGTTTGTTCAACCATACGGCGGCACACTACCAGTTGCTCACGGGCTACACGGCCGACAAGGTCAGCCCCTCCGGCCAGCTCGAGCCGCCCAGCCCCAAGGATTACCCCAACGTCGGTTCGAACGTGGTGCGTCTCAAGCCGACGACCGTGCCGATGCTCCCCTTCGTGATGATGCCGCGGCCGATGCAGGAAAGCAACGTGGTGGGGAAGGCGGGCACAGCGGGCTTTCTGGGACGCGCGTACGATCCCTATTACCTTTATCCGACCGGCGACGACATGGACATGGACAAGATGTCGCGCATCAAG
>DATLQY010000519.1:0-6884 GCA_035534975.1 Pirellulales bacterium | reverse complement strand
AGCCACTTTTCACCGGGTGGCGCAGGCAAGGACGCGGTACGTGGCCTCGACACCAGCAGATTCCCGGTCGAGAACGTTTCGTGGGACGATGCGAACGAGTTCTGCCGGCGGCTTTCGGCTTCGCCGGCCGAGCAGTCGGCGGGGCGCGTCTACCGTTTGCCCACCGAAGCGGAATGGGAATACGCTTGCCGCGCGGGCACCACGACGCCGTTCCACTTCGGCGACAAGCTCAATGGCCAAGAGGCCAATTGCAATGGCCAGGAGCCCTATGGAACGAGCGTCATGGGTCCACTCCTGGGTCGCACGGCGCAGATCGGTTCGTACGCGTGGAACTCATTCGGCCTGTTCGACATGCACGGGAATGATTGGGAGTGGTGCTTCGATTGGTACGGTGGGTATAGCGAAACCCTGGGCGGCGCCGTCGATCCGGCCGGTCCCGAAACGGGCTCGAACCGGGTGATCCGGGGAGGCGGCTGGAACACCGGCGCGGCGAGCTGCCGGACGGCGTTCCGCACGACGAACCAGCCCACGTACCGGACGAACGTACTTGGCTTTCGTCTGGCCCTGGTTCCGTCCAGCCAAGCAAGTGAAGCCACGAGCGCCGGCCGCGCAGGGCCGTAGCGGGCGCGACCCTAAGCGAGCGCATTGTGTCCTTGCAACGGTCGGGCATGCGCGGCCACCGGACGTAGTAGGCACGCTGGGCTGCGCACAATGTCACCCTCCGGCGTTTGCGGTGTTATCCAAGCAACGATGGAAGGAAAGACAGGATTCCAGGATGAACAGGATCGACAAGTCGGCTGACCGTCGTCCCGAATCCGATCCTGTCCATCCTGGAATCCTGTCCAAAAACGATCGTCTGGTCATTCGCTCCTCAGCCCATTTGTTTCCGTGTTTGATCAGTGTTCAATCCGTGGCCAAGCCCCGCGTCGCATGCGTCCGCCTTTGGCGGCCTTGTTCGTCGTTGGCGGCGCGACGCGCGCCTGTCGAATCGTTGCGGCTCGGGCCGGGTGGATGAGCACTCTGCTCGACACGAACCATTACCGGCTGTTGGGCGTGCCGTTGTTCGAACACAACACCGAAACGCCGCACCCGGATGAACCCAATGGTGGCCGCTCTCTAAGCGGCATTGCTACCGGCGCCGGCGGCGGTTTACAATGAATCGAGACGGGCAAAAACGGGTTCGCTCCCGATGCGGCCCACGAAAAGATTGACTGACCGGCGACTCGTTTCTCGCGTGCTAGCCCAAACCTGATGAGCAAAAAGCGCGACATCCGTCAGATCGAGGCAATTGCCAAGGAATTCGAGATGGATTCCGATGAGCGACACGAATTTGGGGACTACATCGAAGACTGCAAGCGAAGGGGTGAAACTGGGGCAGGCACGGCCGGCGATTTTACGTACAGCGAACTGCGAGTCAAGGTTGGGGAATTTCGAGACGAGGGGTGATGGAAACCAATCTGATTGATCTGCGTCGGGCACCAAAGCCATCAGAGGGGAACCTCGCCGGGCTGTCGGCGTTCCTTGCTCAGTTGGTTGGGGAGCCGTTCCGTTTCGCGCGCGTGTCCTACGGCGACGAGTTGACACTTCACTTCGGCGACACGCGACCAGCGCGTTCACCGAAGCTGAGGCACCGGCTCTTGTACGGAGCGTACATCCTGGGCCTGCGAAGCTCTCCGTGGGTCTTGAAGTCCGGCGCCGAGCCTGTCGTCCTTACCACCGGCGTCGTTCTTGACCCGGCAGGGCCCGCCTTCGGCAGACCCCTGACCAAGGAGGAATTGGAGAAAGGGCAATTCATCGAACCGGAGGGCCGTGTGGTGGCGGCGACACCATTTGCGGTGAAGCCAGTGGAAGGTTTTGGGCTTCAGCTTAGGACGTCGGATGGGAGCACGCTGCTGGTCCTTCCGGCAATCCAAGAGCCCGATGAACCCGAAGATGAGGGACTGCCCAAGCTGGCTGATTGGGAACTGTCGTCCCCCCGCGGACTTCTCAGCGCGGGACCGGGCCTTGAATGGTCGTTCAAACCATCCGCGAATGCGTCGATCCAGGCCAGCTCGATTCAGGATCCCCCAAAGACCTGATGTCTCGAATGCCAACGCCTTGCAGCCTGCATCGACAAGCCCCACCATGAACTGCCTCGTGACCGGCGCTGGGGGTTTCCTTGGTCTGTACATCGTGGAACAGCTCGTCGTGCGGGGCGACCGTGTGCACGGCCTGGGCCGCCGGCGGTACGCCGAACTGGATCGCCTCGGCGTCGAGACGCTCCGGGGCGACCTCCGCGACGCCAAGGCGGTCGAGGCGGCGTGCGCCGGGATGGATGTGGTCTACCACGTGGCAGGCGTGGCGGGCATTTGGGGGCCGTGGGACCATTATTTCGCCAACAACACCTTGGGCACGCGGCACGTCATCGCCGGCTGCCGCCATCACGGCGTGCCGCGGCTCGTCTACACCAGCAGCCCGAGCGTGACTTTCGATGGTAGCGGCCAGTGCGGCGTCGATGAGACCGTCCCTTATCCGAAGCACTGGCTCTGCCACTATCCACACACCAAAGCGCTGGCCGAGCAAGAGGTGTTGGCCGCCAATGGCAAGGGCGGCCTGGCGACCTGCGCGCTGCGCCCGCACTTGATCTGGGGACCACGCGACCGGCACCTGGTGCCGCGATTGATCGAGCGTGCCCGCCGCGGCCAGTTGCGGCGGGTTGGCGACGGCCGAAACCTGATCGACATGGTTTACGTCGAAAATGCCGCCACGGCCCATCTGCAAGCCGCCGACCATCTCGCCGCTGGTTCTCCAGTCTGCGGCCGGGCATATTTCATCACCCAAGGCGAGCCGGTCAATTGCTGGCAATGGATCGACCAACTGCTGGCCCAAGCCGGCCTGCCGCCGGTCAGAAAGTCGGTTCCCACGCGAGTCGCCTGGGGAATCGGCGCGGCGATGGAGGCCGCCCACAAGCTAACGGGGCAAACTTCGGAACCTCGGATGACGCGGTTCCTGGCGGCGCAACTAGGCAAGTCGCACTATTTCAAGATCGACCGCGCCCGGCGTGATTTTGGCTACGATGCGCGGGTATCCACGGCCGAGGGAATGCGGCGCCTGGCGGCGGAATTCGGCGAAGGCGCCCGCCGCAACCAGGCAAGCTGAGCGACGACAAGGGCGCACGACGCGCGGACGACTCGCTGACTCAAACGTACGCCGAGCGTGCGGAGCGTGGGAACAAGCAAGCCGGCGCATTTGGTTTTCATGGCGCCTACCCTAAAGTCGTCATGTTTGGCTCATATGTACAGAATGCCATGCCACCGGCTTGCCCGGTGGTCCGTGACGTTGGCAGCTACTCAAAGGCGGTCTCCGTCCTGTCGTCGTACCCCGATTGCCCGGCCGCTGCCAAAGGCAGCGGCCGGGCAATCGGGGGATATTGGTGCCGGCCGTTTGTAGCTGCCAACGTGAAACTCCACCGGGCAAGCCGGTGGCATCTTCTGGAACCACCGGGCGTCGGCGGAACAGAATCAGGATCAAAAGTATGGGGCCATTCGATCGGATTTATCCCGATTTTGCGCAGGCCAGGCAGAGCAAGAGCGATGCCCCGGTCGCTATCGAGCCGGGGCATCGCCTAGGCTCTGCCACCAGCCACCATTTCTCGCGATAATAAGTCTCACATCGAAGGCGGGTACTTGGGCGTTTTTACGATTCCGCCCGGCGCGCGGCCCGTCCGTAAACTAGAGTTCCGATGAACACCACTCTTGTCTTGGCGTATCAGAGGTCCTGGTGATGGCTGGATTCAAACGAAAACGGTTGTTCGTCGATCGCTCGGTGCAAGGGGCGTTCATGCTGCGGACGGCCTTCTACTGGCTCGCTTGCATGGCGTCCCTTTCCATGGTCGACATCGCCGTGAGCATGCTGATCGATCCGTTGCGGCTGTTTTACCCGGACGCCGACGGCCTCTGGTTCCGCCTGGCGCCGGCCGTCGTGACGACCCTCTTGCTGCTACCCGTGATCGTCTACGACTCGGTCAAGCTCACGCACCGGATCGTCGGCCCCATATTGCGATTGCGGCGCGGAATGCGCGAGTTGGCGGCGGGCCAGACCGTCGAGAAAATCCGCTTTCGCAACGGCGATTTCTGGCAGGAATTCGCCGATGAATTCAACGCACTCGTGGACCGATTCGAATGTGCGACGCCCGCCGCCACGACGACCATGGCCGACGCTTTTTCCAGTCGATGATGTCCCGCGGCGGCCTTGTGATGACGGCCACGATGATTGCCGAATTCGAACGGGTCTCGAAGCACTACCAGGGCGCGTGGCCGGGCCGCGCGGGGGTGGACGCCCTTCGCCGCGTGACACTGAGCATTCCCTCCGGTGAAGTGTTCGGGCTTTTGGGGCCGAACCGCGCCGGCAAGAGCACGCTGGTCAAGGTGCTCTTGACGATCTGTCCGGCAAGTTCGGGCCGGATCACGCGTCTGGGCCGCCCGTGCGACGACCGCTCGACGCTCGCCCAGGTTGGTTACGTGCATGAAAGCCAATCGTTGCCGGGTTACCTGACCGCCCGCGGCTTGCTGCGCTGCTACGGCGCGCTGACGGGCCTGGCGTCGGTCGTCGTCCGACGCCGATCGGACGAGTTGCTCGAACGTGTCGGCCTGGCCGACCGTGGCCGCGAACCGATTTCGCGCTATAGCAAGGGGATGTTGCAACGGCTGGCGTTGGCCCAAGCACTCGTCAATGAACCGGAATTGCTCGTGCTCGACGAACCCACCGAGGGGATGGACCTGTTTGCCCGGCGGCTTGTGCATGAAACCATCCGAGAGCAGCGGCGCAGGGGCCGTAGCGTGATCCTGGTTTCACATGCCATTGGCGACGTCGAGCAACTGTGCGACCGAGTCGCCGTGCTCCGCGAAGGGAAGCTGGTTTTTGATGGCCAAATCGACGAATTGACCCACTCCGCCGAAGGTGCCGCCACGGGGCCGCTGGAACGGGCGCTGGAACCGCTTTACGACGATCGGTTGCTTCACAAGATGCCACCGGCTTGTCCGGTGGAGTATCACGCTGGCAGCTACAATGCGACGACATGAAGGGCGGCCGCCTTGAGTAGCTGCCAGCGTCACGGACCACCGGGCAAGCCGGTGGCATGGTATGCACCACGCTGCCGCATCATGAGGTATCTTTTTCATGTATCCATTCCCACCTCGCATGTGCGCCGCCATGCTGACGATCGGCTGGCTCGTCCGCGATACGTTCCGCCAATCGCTGGCCTCGCGAATCTTCTGGATCCTGTCGGGAGTCAGCGTGTTGTGCATCTCGGTCTGCGCCACGCTGGCAATCCAGGGCCACGTGCCATTGGCCAGGCCCGGCGCGAGCGCCGACTTCCTTCCCCGGCACGCGCCGGAGGCCCAGGATTCGGAAAAGATGAAAGACTCCGGCGTGACCGTGCTGCGGGGAGAGCTGACGCTGGCCTTCGGCGCGATCCGGCTCCCCTTGGCGCGCGACGCGCGCGAGGCGGCCCATTTTCTTGAACTCGTGTTGGCCGGCGGCGTGGCCGATACGATGGGCCTCTTGTTGACCTTGATCTGGACCGCCGGTTTCCTGCCGGCATTCCTGGATGGCCGCGGCATTTCGGTGCTGTTGGCCAAGCCCGCTCCGCGGTGGTTGCTGTTGGTGGGCAAGTTCACCGGTGTGCTCGCGTTCGTGGCGTTCCATGCGGTGGTCTTCGTGGGAGGCACCTGGTTGGCCATCGGAGCGCGGACCGGAATCTGGGAGTGGGCTTATTGGTGGAGCGTTCCACTGTTGCTCTTGCACTTCGCGATCTTCTTCAGCTTCTCACTGTTGTTGGCGGTTTGCACGCGTAGCACCGTTGTCTCAGTCTTCGGCTCGATCGTTTTCTGGTTCCTCTGTTGGGGCATGAATTTCGGCCGGCACGCCTTGCTGGCGGAGACCTATGGTCAATCCGACGCGACCTTTTCGGAGTCGGCCGTCAGGCTGGTCGAGACGGGCTATTGGATCCTCCCCAAGCCGGCCGACCTGGGAATCGTGCTCTACGATTCGCTCGGGGCGGCCGACTCGTTCGGCCAGATTGCCGCCTTCGGAATCGTGCGAAATCACGGCGACTTTCATCCCCTGCTCTCGATCGTCGCCTCGCTTTCGTTCATGGCGTTTCTGCTGGTCGCATCGTCGCGCCAGTTCGCCACGGCCGACTATTAGGCCAGAGGCTCCACGACCCCCCAGCCCGGCGTGGCGCTTCGCGGCGGGTCAACGCCAAACATCTAGGGTTCTTTGCGAGTTGCCCGCGGCGGACGAGTCGATACGACCATCGCGGGTGGCCGCGGGCAAGTCGTAAAGAACCGGGTTGAACTGACCGCTTCGCGGGTGGCGGCTATGGGCGTTGATCGGGGGCCGTCACGCGGCGATGCGGATGTCCACGGTGCCCCAGGGACGCGTACGGTTGAGTGGAACGCCGCCGACCCGTTTGGCCGATGCGGGTCGTAGGGCTTGCTCGGCGCCGGTTTGTGACCAGGCGCGCGCTTCGAACGGGCCGGTGTGAAACCGGTGGTGGGCTCGGCATTCGTTGATCTTTCCGAAGGGCGCGCATAGAGGTTATGAGCTGTCAAAAGGCCAGGATTCGAATACCTGTTGAGTTGTGGGTCGCATCGTCGCCTCGGCTCTCCGCATGCCCCCGCCTCCGCAGTTCGGGCAGCGATCCGCGACGTCGTCGGCCTCGTCGGCGGGCGGCGTTGACGTGCCGTCGGCGCCACCGCCCAGCTCCGGTTCGGAGAGGCGGGCCGCGTTCAATAAACGGCGACAGACCTCCAGTTTGGCCTTCCGCCGGCAGTTGGCCAGAAAGCCGTACTGCCGAATCCGCGCGAAGCGCGCGGGGAGGACGTGCAACAGGAAGCGGCGGA
>DATLQY010000518.1:0-5667 GCA_035534975.1 Pirellulales bacterium | reverse complement strand
GCAATGGTGTATACGACACCGCGACCGAATTGCAATTGCGCCTGGTGCGACAACGCGAACTTCGAAAACAACGACAGGATGATGAACATTGCGAACGACAGCAGGAACAGGTCCAAGAACGGCCTGGATCGCCCGGTAAGTCCAATCGACGCCGCCAGCGACAGGACGATCCAGGGCCCCAGCGCCGTCGCGGGGAAGTACCACCAGCCTAATTCCTTTGGAATTGTGGTCTGGGGGACCAGGCCGCATGCCAGAAGAAGCAAGTAAAGCGCCAGGAACGCCATGGCCCAAATGATCCATGCGACGAGCACGCTTTTCGCCGCCGTCTTCAGGATCGTCCGCGCCAATTGGGTATTGGTCATCGGGCGGGTCGCCAGGAAACTCCCGATTTCGAAGTTCGAATCCTGGGGACCCGAGTTGCCCATGATCAGGCCGCCAATGAGCCCGAACGCCGACAAAAGGCCGCCGCCCACGACGAACCCGTGGAACAGATCGCCGGCATCCCGGCTGAAGATCAGCCATGCCACGAAGCCGAAAAGCGAGCAGAACACCACCGTGCCGGGCATGGCCCAGCCTTTGTGTCGCCATTCGAACCAGAGCTGCGCTTGCGCGGGAGTACGGAAATGAAGGCCCAAGTCCGGCGCCGAATCGAACAGCCGATCGAGCCAGGCGACGATGCCCAGGGATAGCAACGCTTCGCCGCGGCGGTTTCGGGCGACGGCCACGACGCCGGTGAAATAGGCCAGAACCGCGAACACCAACATGGTCAGGATTTCCGCCGGCGTGACCTCCATCCAGTACCGGCTGGGCTGCGAGAAGGTCGCGCCGTACCGCGACTTGAACCATAAGGCCGGTACGGTCGCCACGGCGCCTAATGCGACGACGACCCATGCCGATTTTTCCGTCAGCCAAACGGCTGCCTGCACCGACGCCAACATGACCGCGACGAAGAGTGCCGGTCCCCAGAGCGGCCAGTCCATGTCAAACGCGGCATTCAGCACTGCCGTGCTCACGAGCGACTCGATCGCAACGACCGCCATCGCCGGAAGTAAGTGCCAGGCGACAAGCGCCGAGGTCGGCACGGGAAAGGCGTACAATCGCGACGGCTGCCCCTGTGCCACAAAGACCGCCGCGGCGAAAATGAACATGTTGATTTGCACCAGCGCGATGTGAATGACGATCTGACTCGGGTCACCGGAATCGACGGCCCCTTCGTAGCGCAGCGCGGCCAGCAGGATGGCGGGCAGGAGATTCGCGCCGAGCACGGCCGCGGGCAGGCCCCAACGTCCGCGCCAAAGCATTTCCCAAGTCATCGCCAAAGGAACCGATTTCATATTTGTCGCTCCGATTGTTCCAACCGGGGTTAGGCGCTAAAGTTGGAATCAGGGGCCTATCGCCTAACGCCTGCCTAACGCCTATCGCCTTCCTTCACCCTGTCACTCTCGATACGAAGATCTCGTCCAGCGTCAATCCCGCGTCGTCGACGACCGTGGCGCCGATCGCCTCTGCGGCGCGCCGCAACTGTTCACCCTCTCCACTGCAAATGTACGTCCACTCGCTGCCCTGTCCCGCGCAAGAAAGCGTACCCACCAGCGACGGCGGCCGGTCGAGCGACTGGCCGAAGCGCAGCGTCACGCGACGGTGCGTCTCCTTGAGCTCATCCATGGTCGCGGTGAGCATGATCCGCCCCTGGTGGATGATCGCCACCCGATCGGCGACCCGTTCGACCTCGTCGAGCAGGTGCGACGAAAACAGGACCGTCCGCCCCTCTTCTGCGATGGTACGAATGATCGCCCCCAGGATGTCGCGCCGCACGACCGGGTCGAGCCCCGACGAGGGTTCGTCGAGCACGAGCAGCTCCGGACGATGGGCCAGCGCCGCCAGCAGCCCGGCCCGCGCGCGCTGGCCGCGCGAGAGGTGCTTGATTTTCGCATTGGCGTCGAGATCGAAGGCCTCTCGCAGCTCTTCGGCGTAGGATTCGTCCCAGTTGGGAAAGAACGCCCGCGTGTAGCGCATCAGCTCCCCGACGCGCATCCAGTTGGGAAGGTCGCGATCTTCCGAGAGGTACCCGATCCGGCCCAGCGTGCCGACGGGGTTCACCACCGGATCGAGGCCGAAGACGCGCACACTGCCCGATTGGGCCCTGAGCAATCCCAGGATATGTTTGATGAGCGTCGTCTTGCCGGCGCCGTTGCCGCCGATCAGCCCGAACACGCCGCCTCGCGGCACGCTCAGCGATACGTCGTCCAGCGCCGTCTTGTTGCCGAACTGTCGCGTGACGCGGCGCAGCTCGACGATCGGCGGCGCGGAAGAGGGGAAAGGTTCTTGCATGGGTTCACTCTTCGTTTCGAGTTGACTGCATGGCCGCATGGCGATCGCCGATGATTTTCACCACGTCGGCCAACTCGATACCCATCTGGCGCGCCTCGGCCAGCAATGCGTCGATGCGCTGCGTGAGTATCTTGACTCTTTCGCGACGGGCCAAGGGCGAACCTTGGTCGGAGACATAGGTCCCGGCGGTGCGGCGCTTCTCAACGATCCCGGCCGATTCCAGTTCGCGGTACGCCCGGGCCACCGTGTTGGGATTGACGAACAATCGTTCGGCCAGGACGCGGATCGGTGGCAGCTCCTCGCCCGGCGTCAGCCGGCCGGAGGCAACCAGGTACTTGATCTGGTTGACGATCTGAAGGTAGATCGCCACGCCGTCGGCGGCGGAAATGTGGATCTGCACGGGTTCGTTCCAGCGGAATATGGGGTCGGCGACCTCGCGGCCACTTGTATTAGTTCAATAATACAAAAGGGACGCCCGCCGTCAAGTGGCAAAATGAAAAAAAATTCGATGGTCCGCCAGAAGTCCAGGATGGGGCCGGCAGAGACGCTCGTCCGGCGTCAAACGGAATGAATTCCGTTCTACGCCGGCAAGCATTCCCTAAACCGTCCCACCCTCTTTGCCGATAATCCTTGAACATGCTCCGCAATCCCCGCGGATTCGTCGGTGGGAGTCTTCGTCATTCTCAGGAGGGCCGATGAAATCGCCGGTCTTGCTGCTGGCATGCTGCACCCTTGGTGTTGCGGGCGGATGCGCGACGATGAAGGAGTCGGACACTGCGCGCACCGGTGTCGAGCAATTGCTGATCTCGACCGCGGTCGACCGCTCGCTCGACAAAGTGGACCTGACCCCTTTGCGCGGGGCCCAAGTATACGTCGAAGAAAAATACCTCGATTGCACCGACAAGAACTACGTGATCGTCTCGTTGCACCAGCGGGTGATGCGTGCCGGCTGCACGCTGGTTGACAAGGCCGACGCCGCCGACGTGATCCTGGAGGTCGCCAGCGGGGCGGTGGGCACCGACCGCGACGAGCTGTTCCTGGGCATCCCCTCGATTCCGCTGGCGATGCCCTCGCCGATTTCGATCCCCAAGATGTCGGTCTTCGACCGTGTCAAGGCGATGGGCACGGCCAAGCTGCGCGTGCTGGCCTTCGACGCCAAGACGCGGCGGCCGTTGGTCGACTCCGACGCGCAACTCGCGCGGGCCGACTACCGGCACTGGGACCTGCTCGGCGCCGGCCCCATCGTCAGCGGAAAGGTTTCGCAGGATTTGACCGCCGCCACCGGCGAAAGCCAATCGATCGTCGATGTGCCGGCCAGCATCGCCAAGTTCCCCAAAGCGCTGCGCCGGCAGTAGGGGCCTGGCAAAACCCCAATATCCATAGGCAGGCAGGACGCCTGTACGAACATGATGCTCAAGGAATTCAAGGAATTCGCCCTCAAGGGCAACGTCGTCGACATGGCGGTGGGGATCATCATCGGCGGGGCGTTCGGCAAGATCGTCACGTCGCTGGTCAACGACGTCATCATGCCTCCGATCGGCGTGCTGATCGGGAGCCTCGATTTCTCGAAACTGACCCTTGAAGTGGGCTCGGGACCGGCGCCTGCTTTCGAACCCGTCGTGGTGCGCTACGGCGCGTTTCTGAACACCGTCGTCGATTTCTTGATCGTGGCGTTCTGCATCTTCCTGGTCGTGCGGCAAATGAACCGGCTTACCGCGAAACTGGTCCCTCCGGCCGCGCCCGCGACGAGGGATTGCCCGCGCTGCGCCACGCCCATTCCAACGAAGGCCAAGCGCTGCCCGCACTGCACGTCGGAACTCGACGCGGCGTGATCTCAACGGCACGCGCAAATCGTCGAGGCATTCTAGCCGCTCCGAGGACCTAGGGCGGTCAAGCTGCTCAATAACGCTTGGCATTGCTAGCCGTGACGTTACTTGCTTTCGCCAGCCTCCTCCGGTGCCTGCGGCCCCTTTGGCGGCGAGAGGGGAAGCTCGATCGTCGAAGGGGACACGCGCCCTTCCAGCCAGGCGTCGAATGAGTAGGTGACCTTTGCCTTGCCGATGCCGGCGTCGTCGGGGACCCTCACGGGGCCATGCACCAAGCAGCCTCAGCAGAACTTGTCGAGCTGGTACCGCTTCTTCACCGCGGCTTGCCCCGCCATCTTGGCTGCGAACTCCACCTCGACGACCGGAACCACGCCGGCTGCGAAGGCGGAGTCGTTGATTGTCTTGTGCGTCCGCACCACCACCCAGCAACCATGCTCGGCGCTCATGGTGCCGATGCAGGCGTAGAGGTCCGTCGGCTTGTCGCCGGTGGTCAACGCCAATTCCGCCGGGACCATCCAAGAGATCGTGCGCGGCCCAATCGTCAGCGCGCCGTGGAAATGGGCCAGTTTGGCCTCGCTCGCAATGGCGGATGCCTCCAAATCGCAGTACTGCTGGTACTCAAGGGCGCCTAGGACATCCAGGTTGACCATCCATCGCTTTGGAGGCCGTTTCGCCACGTCGCCGGCGTCCTCATTCGCGTCGGGAAAGGCATTGCCGTCGTCAGTGTACGCGCCGATGCGCGTGATGCGGTAGCGTGTGTTGCCGTCGGGGTCGGCCAGCTCGACGTTCGCGCAGGCGTCGAGATCGGCGAACCGTTCGTCTTCATCCGTCAGATCTCCATCGCCGTCGCGGTCGAGATAGACGGTCTTGCCGTCGGAAACGAGCCACACGCGGAAGCGCGCCTCGCGGCCGAACAGAAGCAGGGCGTAATCCGGCGCATGCGCGTAGACCGGTTCCTTCAGCAAGCGCCGGTCGATCTTGGCGTAGTCGACTGCCAAGGCGGGAATGGCACTCAGGACGACGCACCCTGCCAGAAACGACCGCTGGAAGCGACGCATGGGACCCTCCATCGAACTAAAATGCACCTTTCGAGATGCGAACCTCGTCAAGCGACGGTCTGCTTCGGACCCGTGAATTCTACCGCCGCGCCGCCGTAGACGCAAACACCGCCAGAATTCTTGCGAATTCTGCTACGGCATGCAGTCGCAACTGGGGAGCCAGATCCGCAGCCCCGCCAATTCCTTGAGCCAGCCGACGAGCGACGGATCGAACAAGGAGGAACACGAAGAAAAGGGTAGAGTAGGCGGGGAGGGGATGGCCCCTCCCCGCCCCTCGGCAAACCGGACGGGCGGATTTCCCGCATCCGGCTTTCCCCTGACCGCCGTGGGCGTTTTCGGCATGTGCAGGGCAGCAAGCGGTGGTGCGGTCACAAGGGCCTCAACCCTAGGGTTTTGAGGTGGCCAAGGACCGACTGCCCTTTCGGGAACCGAAAGGACCGCTGACTGCGACG
>DATLQY010000517.1:0-8350 GCA_035534975.1 Pirellulales bacterium | reverse complement strand
AACTTGATCGGTCCCTGCGCGGTGAGAGCGGCGAAGAAGTCGCGCACCGGCGGCGCCGAGGCCAATTGCTCGACGAGCGACGATTCGGGCCGCGCGGCCTTGGCCGCAGCGATCTCCCGCCGCTTAGTCACGAGGATCTCGTCGAGGATCGTCGTCATTGAGAAAAACCCGCCCCACGTTCAATGTTTGAAATGGCGGCGGCCGGTGAAGATCATCGCCATCGAGTGTTCATCGCAGGCGGCGATGACCTCGGCGTCGTGTCGCGAACCGCCGGGTTGAATCACCGCCGTCACGCCCGCCCCGGACGCCATTTGGATCGAATCGGCAAAGGGAAAGAACGCGTCGGAACCAAGCGCCGAGCCTTGGGCGCCCTGGCCCGCCTTGGAAAGGGCGATTTGAACGGAGTCGACGCGGCTCATCTGCCCGGCCCCGGTGCCCAGAAGCGTACGTTCCTTGGCCAGCACGATGGCGTTACTCTTGACGTGCCGCACCACGGCCCAGGCGAAACTCAGGTCCACGCGTTCGGTTTCGGTCGGAGCGCGTCGGGTAACGACCTTCCACTCGTCCTCGGGGTCGGGTGCGAGGTCTGCGTCCTGCACCAGCATGCCGCCGGCCAGTCGGCGGTAGTCCCAGCGGGCAAGTTCGACGTCGAGCGGCCCGACTCGCATCAGCCGAACATTGGTTTTCCACTTGGGTCGCGTCGTGAGAATTTCCAGAGCTTCGGGGGCGAATTCAGGGGCCACGATCGCCTCGATGAACCTGCCCGGCTCGGTCAGCACGTCAGCCGTCGGCGCATCGACGGCGCGGTTGAACGCCAGCACCGAGCCAAAGGCGCTTTGCGGGTCGCCGTCCAGGGCGCGCCGCGACGCGACGGCCAACGTGCCGGCCGACGCGGCGCCGCACGGATTGTTGTGTTTGATGACTACAGCGGCGGCGTCCGGCAGTGTGCGGACGATCGCAAGCGCGCTTTCGAGATCGAGCAGGTTGTTGTACGAAAGCTCCTTGCCGTGAAGCTGTTTCGCCGTGACCAGGTTGGCGCCGGACGCGTCTGGCTCGGCGTACAGCGCGGCACGTTGGTGCGGGTTTTCGCCGTAGCGAAGCACCTCGCGCCGCGAAAACTCGAGCCGCCAGGCTTCAGGAAAGGGCCGGTCGTCCGCCTGGCGGGAAAAGAATTCAGCGATGGCCGCGTCGTAATGCGCCGTATGGGCAAAGGCGGCGCCGGCGAGTTGAAACCGCGACTCGAGCGTGGTCGCGCCCGTGGCTACGACCGCGTCGAGGATATCGGCGTATTGATCCGGGCTAGTGGCGACCGTCACGAACGCGTGGTTCTTGGCAGCCGCTCTCACCAGCGATGGCCCGCCAATGTCGATCTGCTCGATGGCCTCCGCCCGGGTGACGTCGCCCCGGGCGACGGTGGCCTCGAAGGGGTAAAGGTTGACCACCACCAGGTCGAACGGCAGGATGCCGTGCGAATTGATCGCGGCGAGGTCGGCCGGCTCGTCGCGCCGGTAGAGGATACCGCCGTGGATTTTGGGGTGCAGGGTCTTGATCCGGCCGTCCATCATTTCCGGAAAACCGGTGTAGGCGGCCACGTCATGAACGGACAGACCTACGCTTTCCAAGTGTCGGCGCGTGCCGCCGGTGCTGAATAGCTCGACGCGACGGTCGGCCAGACCACGCGCGAACATGGCCAAACCGGTCTTGTCGCTGACGCTGATCAGGGCTCGTTCTATACGTGGTGAATCCATGCCCAGAATATAGCGACCGAAACGCCGTGGCGGAACTCGCTACTCGTCGTCCTTCATTTCGTCGTCGGCGGCGGGCTTATCGGCGAACGGGTTGTCGTCGTCGTCCGCGGGCACGTCGGGTTTGCCTTCCTTGTCCCCCGCATCGGCCGGCTTGGCAGCTTTCTTGTCTCCCTCATCGTCCTCGCCGTCAGTGACTGGTTCGGCGAGCGTGTGCCGGAAAGGCTCGACCAACTCGCGTTCACGCAGGCACTGGATCATGCCCGATGGGGAGCCGAGGTAGATGCGATCGGTCTGGGTATTGATGATCTCCAAAGGCAAGTACTCGGTCGCGATCGCCCCGAGCCTCGCGCCGGTGCGGGAGTCGAGAACCAGCAGCCGGCCGGTCATGTCGACCATGTACAGCTTGGTTTCGCTCCCCGAGACGAACCGGCTGATGCCACGCACCGACCATTCCTCCAGGCCCGAGTCGAGCTTCAGCTTGAACAGGTCGCCGGTTTCGGAAATCACGTAAAGCGCGTCGTCGATCACGACCGGCTGTTCGACCACCGGATTACCGGCCGCGAATTGCCAGCGTTTACGCCCCCGTTCGTCGCGTAGCCCGTAGACGTAACCGTCTCGCGAGGCCGCGTAGATGAAGGGCGGAGAGTAGGCCAAGGGTGCGCAGATCGCTTTGCGAGTGCGGAAGCGGAACTTGCCGAACATGTCTTCGCCGGTGACCGCGCAGACGTCGCCACCGATCGTGCCCCATACGACGCTGTTCTCGGTGTAGATCGGGGGCGAGTCGGCCACCCCATTGCCGCGGTAGTGCAATACCTTGTCGAACTTCACCTGCTCAGCCGGCACCTTGTCGTCGCCCGGTTGAGGTAGCCGGTATCCGGCGACCATGCCGGTGACCAGAGGAACGTAAACTCGTCCGCCCCCGATGACCGCTCCGGCGCTTGGAACGCTTTCCAGTGGTCTTTCCCATATCAGCCGGCCGTCGCGGCGATCGAACAAGAACAGCGTTCCGCCGTTCGTCGACACCACGAATTCGGAATTGCAAGTAGGTGCCGACGTGGGGTACTTACGCTGGCCGACCTGCGCGACCCAGAGCGTGCGCCGCGTCTCGGCGTCGAGCACGTGCAGGCTGGCCTGGTCCGTTTGAATCAGCAATAGACCTTGCCACGTTTCATCTTTCAATTTGAGCAGTTTCAACGTGACGTATTCGATCCGGCCGCGACCTGGATCCATCGCGAGTTGCAGCACCCAGTTCCGGTGCAAGCCGTGCCGTTGGGCTACGTTCTCCGGAATGATTCCGCCTTGTAAACGCTGGGCCGTCGCGGGGGTGGCGGTCGCCAACACGCTCCAAATCCCAAGCAAGCCGAACGCGATTCGCGACATGATTCCTCCCGCAGCCAATGGCGGACCCGAACGAACCTCTCTATCATAACCGGAAGCCGCATCGTAATCACCAAGAAATCGCCGTTTTGCGCCAAGGACGATGGCCCGGCTGGGCAAGACGAGAGGCTCCCTTGATGGATCCGCCGAATTCCAATCCACAAGCTGAAGCGACCGCGCAGGAAATGCTCGGTTACTTGAATTTCTCATCGGGGACGACGGACCCCAAATTCCAGCGCAACGCCAATTTCCTCTTTCGGTCACTCGGGGGCGATTCGTGCCAAAGCAAAGAGGTCTGGCAGGAAGTCGGCAAGTGCCTGCGCGCACAGCTTCGGCGGTTGAAAGGCACGTCGGCCGCGTTCGGTGAAGTTGAGCAAGCCCAAGCCGCGATTGAACTTGTGTTCGATCATTTGCTGCCCATGTACCGCGAGTTTCATCGCGATCTCCTTTGCCACCAAAGCTCCGACGCATTATTCGGCCCATTCTTCCTGGCTCGCGTTTGCGAAGCGGTGCTACAGCAAGGTCCCCCCTTCGATGAGTCGGCGCGTATCGTCCAGGCCGCGCTGGTGCAATTGAATGGTTTTCTGGGACATCGCCCCGTTGCCGTCCTCCAGACACCCCAACGGATTGAACCTTACGCTCATGAATGGGTCTGCCCAGTCCCCCTCTACTTGAGGGGCGTCGGCATCGCCTGTGGACCGTACCACGATTTGGTTGAGCAGGCCCTGGCGATTCTCGCGGCAACCGATTCCGAAATCTCGGAGCAGGCCTCATTCGACCTGGCCTTGCTCGACGAACTGGCGCTCGACCCGCGCGCTTATGACTTCGACCATCCCGTAAACAAACGGCCAAACTACCAGTTTGGCCAATGGGATCCGCACCGGATCGACAACCACGGTCGCTACCGCCGCTTCGTGCTGCAGGAAGTGACGCTCGAGGCCCTTTGCCAGCGCATCGCCGGGAAGGTCCCGCTGCCGGCCGATGAGATCCGGTTCGAGGCCGGCGCCGTTCTGGCGGGAACGATGCTGATGGCGTCGGCCGTAAGCGGCCGCGGTCCCGACACACACGATTCCGGCACGACGTTGGCGACCCTGGTACCCCGAATCGCCGCATTCCGCGACTCGTTCTACCAGCGCTTACTCAGTGGAGTCGCCGGAGCCCATGGCGAGCGCCTTCGCGTCGAAGCGGCCGCGCTTCGCCAACCGTTCGGTGGCGCGCGGCAACACTTGAACCAGTGTCTGGCCAGGTTGCGGGCCGTGCAGCTTCAGCACGTTCACCTGGCCCAGTTGTTCGCGCGGATGGGTTTTCCCGATGCCAGCAGCCGGCAGGCCCAGGTCGTGCCCGTCGCTTCGGCGCGTTTGCTGTGCGAGATCAACGGCCGGTTGACCGGCGGGCACCACGCGATCGACCGCGGCCAGATTGTCCAAGCCGCGGGGATGCTTACGGAGATCGAAGACCTGCTCGATCGGGCGATCGAGTGTGGGGCGTTGGTCGATCCGTGGAACGTCTTGGGATTTCAGGGACAGTTCAGTTTATTTCCCGCGATGGAGAACAGCGTACGCGACCACCGCGTCGACGTGCTGATTCACCTGATGGATCAGATTTTCGGGCTCTACGCGCGGCTCGAGGGCGAGGCCGCCGCCCGCGGTGACGGCCCACTTGTCGCGAAGCTCGCAGCCGATATGAAGAAACGAGCTCGCTGGTGGGACCGGTTCGCGACGCTCGACGTGGCAGGCGTGTCGCACGTCTCGGGGCGCGAGGCGGCCGAATCGGCGTCGCACGTGGCCCACGCTTTGGGGGCCTGGCAACACGCCGGCGCCGCGGCCGGCGACGTGGCCTTCTGGCGGCAGCACGTCAGTCGATTCACCTCGCCCAAGTCGTACGCTTTGGTCGTCGATGCGCTGCTTGAGCAGCGCGATTTCGTCGCCGCGCTGGCGCTCTTGATACAGTGGCTGGGTCAGGCCGCCGAAGTGCCGCTGGTCGAAGGAGAATACTCGTTTCACGATTTGGCAGATCGATGGTTTCGCGGCCTCAGCTCGGCCGAGGCCGCCCCGGCTTCTTCCGCCCCCGTTTTATCGGCCGCCCCCATTCCGCCGGCCGCCGTCAATCGCTGGCCGCTGACGGTCAAGTTTTTCGATTATCTCGAGGCCAACGCCGAGGAGTACTGGGAGGTGCCGCGGTTCGAGTTCGGCGCCGGACGCGCGCCGGGTGGCCGGCGCGACCGCGGAGATGAGGAAGCCGAGCCGGACGCGGAGCACGACCCTGATTTGTTCAGCGCGGCTTACGACGACGTCGTCTACCGCGACAGTACCGCCGACGGCCATGAAGCCGACATGCTCGAAGGACCGGGTTCGACGAACGATTTCGAGTTGGACTTCGAATCAGCGCGGCTCGAACAGCGACTGGCGTTCGTATCGACATTGGCCAGGCTTTGGAAATTGGCGGCCGGCGTATCGTCGTCGGCCACGGATTCGCGCGAGCGCGACGCGGTGCTCCGGGGATGGTTCGCACGCGCCGTGTCGAACCGGCGAGAGCTGTTCGAGCTGCTGCGATCAGTCCATCGTTTCCGTGTTCCGGCGCCCGGTGGAACGCACGAATCGCTCGTCGAATACGACCGCCGGCGGCTGCTGAAGGAGTCGCTCTTGGCGCGGATCGTGACGGCCTGCGTCGAGACCTCGTCGGCCGCACGCTGGCTCCTGGCCGCGTGCGACGCCGCCGAAAGCACCGACGGCCGGGACGGCGGCGATCGCGACGAGGACCTGGCCGACTGGGAGCAACGGTCCGTCGGCGTGTTGCGAGCCATGTTTCGTGGCGACGCCGAACAAGTACGCACCCTGTTTCCCGAGTTGCGTGCCGTGCTCGAACGAGAACCGATCCTGTACGTACCCTTGTCGCGACACGGCGCCCCCGGGCAAATCGTAGGCGCCCAGACGCTGCAACACCTTCTCTTGGCCCTTCTGCACGGGCTACCGCGGCTGGGCCTCTTGACCGAGACCTGCCAGGTGATCGCCACGGCGCAGGCCATGGAGCAACACCGCCCGGACCGGGAAGGAGCGGTCACGGAGTTCGACCGGCTGTTCGAGGTTGGATATCGGGCCATCGTTGAAGCAATGGTCCGCGCCGCTTTGGACACTCGACCCGTGGGAGACACCTGGACCGCCAGAACCGTGCCAGCCGAGGGCGAGCGGCAAGAGCTCACCACGGCGACCGACTCCGAGTTGATCCACGCGCTGCAATTGCTGACGGAATCGCTGCTCAAACGCTGGCTCGGTCATAGCCGCTCGTTGCGATTGAGTGTGCTCGAAAAGGTCGGCGAGCACGAGCGCTGGCACGCCCTGGTCGGTTTCATCGAACGCTATGGTCACGACCTGTTCACGCCGCGTTTCTTCAACCTGGGTAATTTGCGGGCCATCCTTCATCAAGGCGTCGGCGCCTATCTCGACGCCCTGGCCAATGGCGACGCGGCCGACGAAATTCGGCTCGTGTCGGAACTCGAAACTCAGATCCCTCGCGCCACAGCGGTCGAGCAATTAGGACTGGTGATCGAGGCGATCGTGGAGAACTTCGGCGAATTCAAGGACTACAACAGCACCACGACACAATCGGACCAGGGCGAGCTGCTTCACGTATTGCTCGATTTCCTGCGCCTCAAGGTGGGTTACGACCGCTTCGCCTGGAACATCAAGCCGGTGGTCCTGGCCCACGAAATCCTGGTGCGTCACGGCCGGATGGCGGCGGCCGAGCTCTGGCGGCGGGCGGTCGCCGACCGCACGAGCCGGGCCGCCGATTGGCACTTGCGGCGATTTGGCGAGCTGGTCGAACAATACAGCGTCAGGCTGCCGACGATCGCCGACCGCTTGGGTGAGCGGTTCGTCAGAACGTTGGCCATCGACCGAGTCCGCGCGTTGATTCGGCCCGCCATCGAGGAAGCCCGGCGTGGCGATCCGCCGACGGCCTTCGACCTGTTGGAGCAGGAACTGGTCGAATTCACCGAAAACCCTTCCGGCGCGGGCCTCGACGTGCCTGCCTGGTTGACGGCGCTGGAGAACGAGGTGGACGAGGTCGGCCCGACGCACCATCGCGGACTCGACGCCGATGACGTGCCGCCGCCGGTGCCGACGCTGGCCCTCTCGTGGGAGACCGTCCAACAACAACTTCAGAATGAAGATCTGTAGCGGAGTTCGTGAGAGTTCCAAGGGGCACCCGGCGGAGCGGATTCCTCGTTCCCACGCTCCGCGTGGGAACGGCTCTTCGGCCGCTCTGCGGCCCCGTCTCCGCCGAGCTTACCGAGCCTGCCCCGCGATCTACATGGTTGGAGCCGGTTGCGTGCTCCCACGCTCCGCCGACCCGCCGCGAGGGTGCCCCGAACGGCTCTTCGGCCGCTCCGCGGCCCCGTCTCCGCCGAGCTTACCGAGCCTGCCCCGCGACCTAGGCTGGTCGCCAAAGGCACTCCGGCAATTTCCGCCCCTCGCGCGACGTCGCGCCGGCTTTTTGTAGGCGGATGCGGTGTCGGTTTTCTTCGTGCAGCGTCTTGGGCCGGCAGGGCGGCGCTGTCGCCCCTTTGCCACGGCGCTTTCGGTCCCTGGCCGTAGAACGGAATTCATTCCGTTTCCCACGTTGCGGAACCAAGTGATGTGCTGATCCACACTAATCGGAAAGCGGACTCTATTAGCGAAGATTAGCGCTCAAAACGCCCGTCCAGGATAGCCGACCCCGCTGGATCGCTGGCAAGAGCAATACAGGCCCATTTCAACGCCGAACCGAAGCCAATGACCAAGAATCGGGCCGCCGACCTGCACCGGGCCTGCGGGCTGAGGTGGATGGCGTCGAGGATCGCCCGGGGGAAGGATGGAACTGACGATGAGGGCGACGTGTCACGGCCCAACGATTTTACAATTTGGCAACGCCTGCCGGAGTTGTGCCAGCCTAGCGTCCGTGACCTGAGTGCCGGAGAGAAAAAGGGTTTGCAGCCCCGTCAGCCCGTGCAGGTGAGCAAGCCCAGCATCGTTGACCTGAATACCAAAGAGATCGAGCACATGTAGCTCCGTCATCTCATGCAGGTGAGCCAGCCCAGCGTCCGTGACTTGAGTGCCGCCGAGAAGAAGCATTTGCAGCCTCGTCAGCCCTTGCAGATGCGCCATCCCAGCGTCCGTGACGTGAGTGCTGCCGTTGAGATTAAGCTCTTGCAGCGCGCTCAGTCCGAGCAAATGCGCCAGCCCAGCGTC
>DATLQY010000516.1:0-3669 GCA_035534975.1 Pirellulales bacterium | reverse complement strand
GCCAGGTACGCCGCGCCCAAGGCCGTCGTTTCCGGTACGGCCGGCCGCCGAACCGTGACGCCCAACAGGTCGGCCTGGAACTGCATGAGCGCGTCGTTCACGCTCGCTCCTCCGTCGACCTTGAGCGTTGACAAGTCGATACCGGCATCGAGCCGCATGGCCTCTAACAGGTCGCGCGTCTGAAAGGCCATCGACTCAACTGCCGCACGCGCGATATGTCCGGCCGTGGTGCCGCGCGTCAAGCCGAGGATGGTGCCGCGCGCGTAGGGATCCCAATAGGGCGCGCCCAGGCCGACGAAGGCTGGCACCATGAGAACGCCCCCCGAGTCGTGCTCGCTGGCCGCCAGCGGCTCGACCTCAGCCGAGGTGCGGATCAGTCCCAGACCGTCGCGCAGCCACTGCACCGCCGCTCCGGCGACGAACACTGAGCCCTCCAGACAGTAGGTCACCTTCCCTTCAATTCCCCAGCCAATGGTCGTCAGCAGATTGTGCTCCGATGCGATCCGCCGCGCGCCGGTGTTCAGGAGCATGAAGCAGCCGGTGCCGTAAGTGTTCTTGGCCTCGCCGGGCGTGAAGCAGGCCTGGCCAAACGTCGCCGCCTGCTGGTCGCCCGCCGCCGCGGCGATCGGGACCGGCCCGCCAAGCCATTCGGCGGCCGCCTGACCGTAAACCTCGCTCGAAGGGCGGACCTCGGGGAGCATGGCTCGTGGAATCTTCAGAATGCCCAGCAGTTCGTCGTCCCAGTCGAGCGCGCCGATGTCGAAGATCAGCGTGCGGCTGGCGTTGCTGTAGTCGGTCACGTGCCGCTCTCCGCCGCTCAGCCTCCAAATCAGAAAACTATCGACCGTGCCGAACAGGATTTCGCCGCGCTCGGCCCTGGCGCGCAAGCCCGGAATCGTTTCGAGCAGATAAGCGATCTTCGTGCCGGAGAAATAGGCGTCGAGCAAGAGCCCGGTTTTTCGACGGAAAACCTCGGCCAGCCCCTGGGCCTTGAGCCGGTCGCACATCGGGCTGGTGACGCGGCTTTGCCAGACGATGGCGTTGGCCACCGGGCGGCCGGAATCGCGTTCCCAAAGGACCGTCGTCTCGCGCTGGTTCGTCACGCCCAAAGCGGCCAGGTCGGCCGACGTCAGTTTGGCCTTGGCCAGCGCCTGCCGGGCGACGTCGAGTTGCGACGACCAGATCGCCTCGGGATCGTGTTCGACATCGCCTGGCGAGGGCAGGATCTGCCCGAACTCCCGCTGGGCCGACGCCACGGCGCGACCATCGTGGCCGAAAACGATCGCACGGCTCGAAGTCGTCCCTTGATCGAGTGCGAGAACATATTTCAGGCGGGATGACACGTTTTCAGCCGGACTGAGGGGAGCCGCTTGAGCCGTTGGTTTTTCGGATCGACCTCGAGCCCCGCCGATTCCAATGCGGTCACACCCAATAGCGGCTCAGCGTCGTCGTTGCCGAAGATCACCGTTACGCCCACCATGAGTCCCATGATCTCGACGCGGGCCACTGCGATGTCCAACGAGATCTCAGATCCGTCCGCAAGCTCGTAAGTCCGTTGACCGTCCGGCTCGATACCAATTTCCCTCAATCGGCTTACCGGGACATAGCAATCGGTGGCACCGGTATCGACCAGGAACAGCCCTTCCCAACGACGCGTCCGATCGGCCGGATTCGAAACCGTGACGGTAACGTGTGTGGCGCCCATGGACGTGCTCGTTCTTGTTATTCGGTGCATGTTCATTATGTCCTTCGAGCCGGTCGTTGGACAAAAAAACACCGGAGTCGATCGGCCGATCGACTCCGGTGTAAGTGGCGGGGACAGGATTCGAACCTGCGACCTCGAGGTTATGAGCCTCGCGAGCTACCGGGCTGCTCCACCCCGCGTCAGGGTTCGCGGAGCCGATAAAATGGCTCGACAATGGCATTATATCGTCTTCCCACGTCGCGTCCAGTGCCACTTTTCCTCCGAGCCGCTACGACCGGCAGCGGTCGCCCCAAGTTCCCCAGCCGATAGGACTTTTGCTTGGCGCTGGGGTGCCAGAGGGGTAAACTCACCAAAGGGGGCTTGCGCCGCTTTTCCCGGTCGACGGCCGAGGTTTTGCCGGTGCCGTTTGAGCAAGTCGAAGAGGCCACCCCACATCCGTCGCGCCGAGGGGAAACGTGTCGAAGCTGCCGCAAACGCCGCCTAATGGCGCCCCCTCGCCCACGGGTGCCGCTCGTCCGTTGGCGGTTCCGCCGCCCGTTGCCACGGCTCAAGCGGCAATCGCGGCGCGGCCGGTGCCTGTCGCGCGGCCCTTGCCAGTTCCGCCGCCACCGCCCGCGATCGCGCCGAGCCCGCCCGCGGCCACGGGTGCTAGCGGCAATCCGGCCGCCCGGCGCGCAGTGCCCGCGCAGGTTCCCATGCCCGCTCTCGTCCCGACCTCCGCACCGCGGCCACTGCCCATCCCGGCGTTGGCGCCGCGTCCGATCCCCCTACCCAAGCGCCGCGACGGCGAGTTGGTGTTTCGCGACGAGCCGAAGGAAACGAACCCGGAAGAGCAGATCAAGAAGCTGGCCCTCAAGAACGCCCCTCCTTGGCTGATCAGCACGCTCATTCACATGCTGGTCATGATCATCCTGGGACTCTGGCTGTTGCCCAACGACAAGAACAAGAACTCCATCTTCCTCGACGTCGGAGACTTCCCGGAGGGAGAGCAGCTTGAGGACGCCTCGTTTACGCTCCCGAACGAAAAACACGACGCCGAGTCAGATCGATTCGTACTGAATGAATTGGAACGTGTCGACGACCCTTTTTCCGCGCCTCCCAAGCTCGACGTTTCCCTGGCAGGAGAATCAGCGCAAGTTGATCTGACGGCGCCCGCTGTCGGGCTCCTGTTTCAGGGTCGAGAGGTCGGCTCGACGAAGGACGCGTTGTTGGGAGCGTTTGGCGCCCCCGGTGGAAGCGAAGGCGCCGTCATCAAGGGTCTTCAATGGCTGGCAAAGCAACAGCGCAAAGACGGTTCGTGGAGTCTTCGTGGACCTTTCTCGTCGCCGTACCTCGACGCGGATATTCCTGAATCCGCGACCGCTATGGCCCTCTTGTCGTTTCAAGGCGCCGGAAGCACCCACCGGAAAGGGCCGTTCAAAAAGCAAGTCGCCGGGGGCCTTAATGCGCTGCTGGAGTTCCAACAAAATGACGGTAATTTCTTCGACGAACAGGCTGGTAAGAGAAACAATAGCTGGCTGTATACGCACGCGCAATGCACGATTGCCATCTGCGAGCTTTACGGAATGACGAAAGACCCCGCCTTGCGCCAGCCCGCCGAACGTGCTGTGCGCTTTTGCGTTGAAGCACAAGATCTGGATCTTGGGGGCTGGAGGTACAGCCCACGCACAAACAGCGACACGTCGGTCACGGGTTGGATGGTAATCGCATTACAGACAGCGAAAGAAGCAGGCCTGGAAGTGCCCAGCCCGACGCTGGAACGGGTAAGCGATTACCTCGACTTGGTCACATCGGATGGCAGTCGTTATGGCTACCAGCCGGGCTATGAACCAACAGTCGCGATGACCGCGGAGGCCCTCCTCTGCCGGCAGTTCTTAGGTTGGAAGCAGGATGATCCACGGCTGGTCGACGGCGCCGAGTATCTGCTCAAGCGCCTGCCTACCTGGGAAGATCGCGACATGTAT
>DATLQY010000515.1:0-3738 GCA_035534975.1 Pirellulales bacterium | reverse complement strand
GCATCCGGTTACGAGCGCAGGCCGCGGGAATTCGTGGAGCTGCTGCGCATTCTCGATGCGGATTTGCGGCTGATTACGCCCGCCGACGGAGACGAGCCGCCGGGCCGCTCCGCCGCGCAGGCGCCCCGACTCGCGGCGCCTGGCGACGAGGAACCACCTTCGGACGTTGACGTCCTTTCCCCCGCTCCGCGCTCCTATCAACTGACGCACGATTACCTGGTGCATTCCCTTCGCGGTTGGCTGACGCGCAAGCAGCGCGAGACGCGGCGGGGCAGGGCCGAATTGCGGCTCGACGAGGCGACAAGCGCTTGGAGCCGCGCGCGCGACTCGCGGTTCCTGCCGTCGTTGCCGGAGTTCCTGTCAATCGTCAGCAGTGTGCCTCGCAAAGACCTTTCACCCGAGCAAAAGAGTTTCCTCAGGGCGTCGGCCCGGCGCCACGCTTCGCGATGGGGATCCGGCGCGCTCGCGGCGGTGGTCTTGGGCGTCTGCCTGCAGCAATTCGTCGCTTGGGAACGCGGGAGCTCCCACCGCAAGCAGGCCGAAACGCTTGCCGATTCGCTGCTGCCAGCGCCGTCCGAGCGGATCGCCGAGGCGATCGAGGGCCTGCGGCCCTTCTTCGCCGCCGCCGCCCCAAGGCTGCGGGCACGGCTTGCCGATGCCTCGGCACCGCCGCTTGAGCGGTTGCACGCCGCGGAGGCCCTGGCCGCCCACGGCGAATACGACCAGGAGTTTCTTGTGCGGTCGATCGCCGCCGCGCCCGCGGCGGAATGCCGAAACCTTGTCGCGGCGCTGCGCCTTGGGGGGCGATTGGCGCGGGAGGAACTGTTGCGGAGAGTCGAGGAGGAACGTGACGTTACGGCGCGCGCACGTTACGCAATCGTCCTCCTGCACCTGGGCGATCCACGCGGCGCCGCCGAGGTATTGGCTCCCGCCGACGATCCGAAGTACCGCACCACGCTGATCCATGCTTTTGCCCACTGGCACGCCAACGTTCGCGATGTGGCGCCAACACTTCGCGCGAACGGCGACTCCGCGTTCCGCTCCGGCATGTGTGCCGCCCTGGGAATCGTGACTCCCGACGAACTTTTGCCAGAGGAAAGAGGTGAATGCCTCGCCGTACTGCGAGCGCTCGCCACGACCGCGCCCGACGGGGGCACGCACAGCGCCGCTCGGTTCGCCCTGCGGAAGTGGGGCGAGGATGTGGCCGCTGTTGACGTCCCAACGTCGGCCCCCGCGAACAGCGGTTGGTTCGTGACGCCGCACCAGTTGACCATGGACCGCATCGAGGAGGGCGATTTCGTGATGGGTGGGGCGGAGTTGAACGACGCGCCGCCCCATCACGTTCAGCTCACTCGGCCGTTCTTCATGTCCGATTGCGAGGTGTCGCTCGGCCTGTTCCAGCAGTTCATGGAGAATCGCGACCCTGGCGTCGAAACGCCGCGCGATTGGGCGGCGCCCTCCAAGATGATTTGCCCCGACCCCGCGTGCCCGGTGGTGAATGTCAGTTGGGTCGACGCGGCGCTCTTTTGCAATTGGCTGAGCCAAAGCGAGGGCCGAAAGGTCTGTTACCAGCGAGCGCCCGCGGCGCCAGAGTCGAGCGGTGCCGTCGAGGGCGAGTTGGAACTGGAAGCCTGGAGCGTTGACTTCGACGCAGACGGCTTTCGCTTGCCGACGGAGGCCGAATGGGAATATGCATGCCGCGCCGGAACGACGACCCGCTTTTCGTTTGGGAACGATACCGAACACTTCGCTTCCTATGACGTCTGCTTGCGACACTCGAACACCCGCACATGGCCGGTCGGAGCCAGGCTGCCCAACGCGTGGGGCCTGTTCGACATGCACGGAAATGCCGCCGAATGGTGCGGCGATTGGTTCGCTCCCTATACTGGCGACGGCGTCGATCCGAAGGGCCCACCGCAGGGTACGATGCGTGTCGCCCGTTTGGGCTCATATACTCTCTTGCCGGAAGAGGCCTGTCAAGCCGCCGCGCGGACCGCCGCGCCAGCCACTAATGGCTACACGCAGATCGGCTTTCGGATCGTGTGCAGATGTCCGCCGTAACCATAGAGGTCGTCATGCGCCCGATGTCGACTCCACGCGCGGTTCGCTGCCGGTGAAAGGTCCCGCACCAACTCGGTCGTTTGCTTGCATATCGCGGGCGCGTCGGCTATCCTTTTCGATCGGGGCCAAACCACGGGAGTCGTCGCGATGGCCAAGGCATTGAGGAGGATCGTGTGCAATTGTCGACTTTGGGTATATTCCGAGCAAAGGCGCAGGTGGGTGCCCGTAAGTCGGTGCCCGTGTCCGAGGGGCTACTACCACCCCGACCCCAACGATCCCCCACAACACGGTGGCTGCTCTTACCCTGGCGCGACCTGTTACAATCCATGCAGTCCCCAGGGGAATTGCCCCGGGTCGTACTGCAGCTACCAGTGCGTTGATGGCCAGTGGCAAAAACAACTGCCGGATTGCCCGAGTGGTTGTACGTGTCCTGACCCCATAGGTTTCGATCGCAAGTGCCCAGACGGGGCCATTCTCCTGATTTGGAGTGAGAGGCGGAAGGCCTCCAAACCCACCAAGAAGAAATCGGCCAAGAAGAAGGCGGCCCGCTAGATCGCCCGGTGACCTGATGCGGTAGGAATCTACAGATGTCATTAGGGCAGGTTGGAAACGTTGGAAACCTGCCCCACGAAGTCTGCTGGCTTGCCATGCACCAACGGGGTATGATGCCGAGCGTATGGCACGCAAGAAGATCAACCCCTCCGCGACCCTGCTGCCACGACCGGGCGATGAATACCTCGACATCGAGGCGCTCGGGCTGATCTCGCTCTTCGCATCGGAAAGAACGCAAGGCGCGGTCGAGCAATCTCCCGGTACGGTGGTGCTCCGCAGCTACCAGTCGGGTGAAACGATCGTCCGGCAGGGCGATGCCGGTTGGACGGCGTTTTACATCCTTTCCGCCGCCGAAGTGGTGGCCGTGCGGGAGAACCAGCTCCACGAAGTCGAGGAGCGACGGCGAACGCTCGGCCCCGACGAAGCCGCGGAAGGGCCGGACCTCGATGCGCTCCGTGAGGAACTCGAACGCGAGCTTGCCGTCTGGCGCCAACGGGCTGTGGCATCGGCCGCCGCGGAAAACGGTCGCCGCCAGGTGGCGACCGTGCTGATCGAGCTGAACCTGGCGCCCAAGGCGCGGCGCTCGGGGTTTCTCGGGCGCGTGGTCGAGTCGTTCACCGGCGGGCGGGCGTTCGCCGGCGGACGGGGGCCGGAGAAGTCGCGACCGAAATTCATTCCCAACGACGGTCCTGCCGATATTCCGCTGGCGACGCGGCGCGACGGTATGTTCGAAGGGGATCTGTTCGGCGAAATGAGCTGCATGGGCCGCGTGCCTCGGTCCGCGACCGTCGTCGCCGACGAGGAGTGTTACGTGCTGGAAATGCTGCGGAACATCCTCGAGCGGGTCCGCAAGGACGAGAAATACCGACAGCGGACGGAAGACGATTACCGCCGACGCGCGTTGGGGCCGCAACTGCGCAAACTGCCGGTGTTCGACATGCTCGATGACGCGCAGTTCGACCTGGTGCGCGCCAAGACCGAACTGGTGACCTTCGAGAGCGGCCAGGTGGTCTTCGACGAGGGCGAGCCGTCGGACGCTTTTTACGTGATCCGCGGCGGCCTGGTCAAAGTGGTCAAGGGTCTGCACTACCTGCTGCGGGCGGATGACCTGCCGGCCGCCCAATG
>DATLQY010000514.1:0-6638 GCA_035534975.1 Pirellulales bacterium | reverse complement strand
GCTTGGCGCTCCCCTTCGGCCCGCTCGGCTTCGGCCTGGCGTGCCCGTTCGGCGCGCACCAGGCCCCAGGTGGTGCCGATGATGCCGGCGATGAGCAACAGCAGCAGGCCGCTCGCCGCCAGCACCGGGCCCTTGTTCCGGCGCACGAATTTCGTCAGCCGGTAGCCGGCCGACGGTGGACAGGCCAGCACGGCATCGTCATAGAGATAGCGCTCGATGTCCTGCGCCAGGTCATTGGCCGTCTCGTAACGGCGGTTGCGGTCCTTGTCCAGGCACTTCATCGCGATCCAATCGAGCTCGCCGCGGACCAGCCCGCCGAGCTGCTTCGGCTGCGAGCCGCGGTTGGCGGCAATCGAGGGGAGCCCCTCAGCGGTGCTCAGCCGCGTGCTCGGCTTGGGCGGCTCCTCTTCGCGGATGATCCGCAGCATCTCGTCGAACGCTGCCTCCCGCAGCCGCTTCTTCTCCAACGGCGTCGTGCCGGTCAGAAGCTCGTACAAGAGCACGCCCAGGGAGTAGACGTCGCTGCGCGTATCGATATCGAGGGCGTTGAGCTTGGCCTGCTCGGGACTCATGTACTCCAGCGTGCCGACGATCTGGCCCAGCTCGGTACACATCGTCCGCTCGGTGAGTTTCGACCCGGTGGCCTTGGCCACGCCGAAGTCGATGACCTTGGGCACCGGCTGGTCGTCATATTCGGCCACCAGCACGTTCGAGGGCTTGAGGTCGCGGTGGATGACGCCCTTGCTGTGGGCGTGCTGGACGGCCTGGCAGACTGGCACGAACAACTCAAGGCGCCGCCGCGGCGTGAGGTGGTGCTCGTCGCAGTACCTGGTGATGGGGATGCCCTTGACCAGTTCCATCACGAAGTAGGGGCGGCCACGTAGAACGGAATTCATTCCGTTTGCGTCGTCGGACGCTTGGCCAGGGACAAACGGAATGAATTCCGTTCTACGAGAACCGTCAGGCTGGGAAGCCTGACCTACCGTGCCGGCGTCGAGCACCTTGGCGATGTTGGGGTGGTCCATCAGGGCCAGGGCCTGGCGTTCGGCCTCGAAGCGGGCGATGATCTGGCGGCTGTCCATGCCGGGCTTGATGAGCTTCAGCGCCACCTTGCGCTGGACGGGGTGGGTCTGTTCGGCCATGAAGACCGTGCCCATGCCCCCCTCGCCGATCTGCTGCAAAAGCTTGTAGGGGCCGATCACCGTGCCGGGGTGTTCGGTCGTCAGTTGGTCGACCGTTTCGCCGAGGGAAATGCGTGGTTGCTCGTGAAAAGAGCCGATTTCGGCCCGCGCCCGCAACAACTCCTCAACGTCGGCACGCAGCGCGGCGTCGCCGGCGCAGGCTTGCTCCAAGAAAGCCGGCCAATGCTCAGGCGCGTGCTTGTCAAGCGCCTCTAGAAAGATCGCCTTCGCTTGCTCGGATTGTTTGCTCATGATCGTCGTTTCCCAAGGCGGCAACACGGCTCCCAATAACAATGCGGTATTTGCCCCTTGTTTTTCTCACGCCGGGCGAGAAAAATAAGAAAAAACCCGCCGGACCCCGCCGGAATGCTCCGGATTACGGCTCCGACGCAGGCGCCGAGCACCGTTGGCTGATCGAATCGCCTCATACTTTTGATGCTGTATTTGTTCCGCCAACGCCCTGTGGTTCCCGAAGATGCCACCGGCTTGCCGCTTGCCCGGTGGAGTTTCACGTTGTCAGCTACAAACGGCCGGGCAATCGGGGTACGACGACAGGGACGGAGACCGGCTTTGAGTAGCTACCAACGTCACGGACCACCGGGCAAGCCGGCGGCATGGCTTGCTGCACGCTGTGGTGGAACAAAACTGGGATAACGCTGCAAACGCCGGACGAAGGCATTTTGCGCACCCCAGTCCGGCCCCTCCGCCATGAGCTTGGCCAGCCTTTCGACCAGCCTATCTTACCTCGGCTCATCCATGCTCGCCTTCTGGGCCGCCTGCAGCTTCTCGCGCCACGTCGCCGCCTCCTCTGGCTTTTCCCAGCCCTCGTAAAGCGCGACCAGCCGGCCGAGCGCCTCCGTCAGGCGGATCTTGCCTTGGGGCGGGATCGCGGCTTCTCGGTCGTTCATGCCCTGGTAGCCCGCCACCAGCAGCGGCTCGGCGTCGGCGTACTTTTCCTGACCCAACAGCGCTCCGCCCAGCATCGAGCGCGCGTTGAACGTCGTCCAATGGTCGGGCTGACTACGCTGCCGAATATCGAGGCACTCTCGAAGGAACGGCTCCGCCCGCGCCGGCTGTTCGGCTTTCAGCAGATTGCCGCCGAGCTGGGCCAACGGGCCGGCCAAGGCGGGATGGCCGGCCGGCAGCTTGCGGCGCTGAGCTGCGAGCAGATCCTGGAACAGGGCGTCCGCGTCGGCAAATCTCCTCGCGTCACCGTACGCCGCTGCGAGGTTTCCGATGGTGATGAGTGTGTGGGGATGCTCCGGCCCCAACTTCCCCTTCCGTAACTTGAGCGTCTGTTCGAGCAACGGCAGCGCCTGGTCGAGCTTGCCGGCGTCCTGGTACGCGGAGGCAAGGTTGTTCATGCCGGACAATGTGTTCGGATGGTCCGCTCCCAACTTGGCCTTCAGCAACTCAAGCACCTCTTCGAAAAGCGGCAAGGCCGCCTCGAGCTTGCCGGCGGCCCTGTATGCCACGGCGAGGTTGTTGGCTGTCGCGAGTGTATCGGGATGCTCCGGCCCCAACTTCCGCTTCCCCAGCCTGAGCGTCTCTTCGAACAACGGCAGCGCCTCATCGAGCTTGCCGGCGTCTTGGTACGCTGTGGCAAGGTTGTTCATCGCGGTCAACGTGTCGGGATGGTCCGCACCCGACACGGCCTTCCGTAACTTGAGCGTCTCTTCGCACAGCGGCAAGGCCGCCTCGAGCTTCCCGCCGGCCTTGTATGCCGAAGCGAGATTGTTCATGGCTGTGAGTGTGAGGGGATGCTCCGGACCTAACTTGGCCTTCAGCAACTCAAGTGTCTTTTCCAACAGCGGCAAGGCCATGTCAAGTTTTCCGGCACCATGGTAGGCCAAGGCGAGGTTGTTGGCCGTCGCGAGTGTATCGGGATGCTCCGGCCCCAACTTCCCCCGCCGTAGCTTGAGCGTTTCTTCGAACAATGGCAGCGCCTTGTCGAGCTTGCCGGCGTCCTGGTACGCGGAGGCGAGATTGTTCATGCCGGTCAATGTGTTCGGATGGTCGGCTCCCAGCTTGGCCTTCAGCATCTCAAGCACTTCTTCGAGCATCGGCAACGCCGCCGCGAGCTGGCCGGTTGCCCTGTATGCGCCTGCGAGGTTGTTTTTGACGATGAGCGTTTCGGGATGGTCCGGGCCCAGTTTCACCTTCAAGAATTTGAGTGATCCTTCGAGTAGGGGTAAGGCCTGGTCGAGTTTCCCGGCATCGCAGTAGGCCAACGCGAGGTTGCTCATGGCCCTGAGTGTCTTCGGATGGTTCGCTCCCACCTGGGTCGTTCGCAGCTTGAGCGTGTCTTCGAACAGCGGCAAGGCTTGATCGAGCGCGCCGGAAGCTCGGTAGGTGTTGGCGAGGTTTTCCCCGGCCTGGACCGTGTCAGGATGTTCCGGCCCGAACTCGGCCCTCTGCAGTTTGAAAGCAGCTTCCAAGAGCGGCAGCGCCTGGTCGAGTTTCCCGGTATCCAAGTAGGCCAACGCGAGGTTGTTCATGGTCCTGATCGTGGTGGAATGCTCCGGTCCCAATCCGGCTTTCTGCAATTTGAGTGCCGCTTCCAGCAGCGCAATCGCCTGATCGAATTCCGCGGCCGCCCTATGTGCCAAACCGAGGTTGCCAATGCTTGTCAGCGTATCGGGATGCTCCGGCCCCAATAGGGCCGTGTACGTTTCGCGCGCCCGAGCCAAAAGAACGATCGCCTTGGCCGGATTGGCTAAACCGAGGTGCGACATACCCAGTCTCGTCTGCAATTTCGCAACCACCAACGGGTCGCCCACCGCTTCGCCCTCCAACTGCTCGGTGGCCCGGTCGAGCCGCTCGCCCAAGATCGACTGCAGCGATGTTCCCTCCCTTTCCGGCTCTTGGGGATCCAGGTCCTCGAAGATCGAGCCCAGGACGTCGTTGCCTTTTTCGATTTGGGTCAGGCGGCGCTGCGCCGTTTCGTTCGCCGCGCGCTCGGCGGCGGCGGCTTTCGTAGCGTCCTCTTTCGCCCTGGTCTCGGCCACAAGCGCCGTGGCGGTGGCCTGCCGGGCAGCGTTGACGAAGACCACGGCCACCAGCGAGACCAGCGTCACCAGCAGCAGCGCCGCCGCCGCCGACTGCGCCCAGGCGCGGTGCCGCCGCAGCCAGCGGCCAAGGCGCTGGGCGGCGCTCTCCGGCAGGGCGCTTACCGGCTCGTCGGCCAACCAGTGCTCGACGTCGTCGGCCAACGCGCGTGGCGAGGGGTAACGGTCGGCTGGCTTGAGCGCCATACCCTTGAGACAGATGGCATCCAGCGCCCGCGGAACGTGTCGGTTCACTTGCCGCGGCGGGCGAAACTCGCCCCGCACGACCGACCGCAGCAAGGCGGCCAGGTCGCCCGCTTCGAACGCCGCGCGCCCGGTGAGCAGCGTATAAAGCGTGGCCCCCAAGCTATAGACGTCGCTGGCCGGCCCCAACTGGTCGAGCCGCCCCTCCGCTTGTTCGGGGCTCATGTATTGCGGCGTGCCGATGGCCGACCCCATCAAGGTCGGCGCCGAACCGCTGGCCGAGGCGGGCCTGAGCGTCCTTTCGTCGCCGGCGTCGCGCGTTTCGCCGTGGCCGACGACCTTGGCCAGGCCCCAGTCGACGACCAAGGTCTCGCCGTAATTGCCCAGCATGATATTGCCCGGCTTGAGGTCGCGGTGCAGAACGCCGCGGCTATGGGCATATTCGATGGCGTTGCAGACGTCGATGAAACGGCCGAGAAGCTTGCGGAACTCGAGGGAAGTGAAGGAGTGAATGGTGGAGTGGTGAGTGGTGAGTGATGAGGGGTGGGCGGAAGCGCCGCCCGACGTATCTCCTTCCTGATCCCTGTTCCCTTTAACCTGTAACCTGTTCCCGTGGAACCGCTCGATGGCTTCGCCGAGGCTGTCGCCTTTGATGAACCGCATGGCATAAAACGGACGACCGTCGGCGTAGGATCCCAGGCCATACACCGGCACGATTCCGGGGTGCTCAAGGCCACCAGTGATCTCAGCTTCCAGCACGAACCGCGAGCGGCTCGCTGGGTTATCGGCGTGCCGCTCTTGGATTTCCTTGAGCGCCACCTCGCGGTGCAGCTCCTCATCTTGGGCCACGTAGACTTCGCCCAGCCCGCCACGCGCGTGGGGCCGCAAAATCCTGAAGCGCGAGCCCGCCGCAGCATAGCTCTTGCCCGCCAGCGGCGGCACGGTGGCATGGGGGTCGAGATCATCGCAAGCGGGCGCGTGGTGGACCAGCGTAGCGGTCCCGGCCAGCGAGACTTGCAAGTCGGGGTCGGCAATCCGCTTGAGGTCCTTGCGGACCGAGCCCAGTGAGCTGACGGCCGCCAGGCTCCGTTTGGCGTCGCCGCCGTGCTGTATGACGTGCTCAGCCACCAGGGCATCAAGCAATTGGCGTTGGGACGCGTCGAGGTCGCCCAGCTCGACGAGGATCTCGCCCAGCGGCCTGTTCTTGTCGGCCGTCCATCGATTGAAGGCGGCCAGCAGCGCTCGGCGATCGATGAAATCGAGCTGGAAAGCGAGAACGCCGAACAGCAGGTTATGGTCGGTGGTCATGGGGCGGTACTGGGGGTTCGCGGTTCGCTGGATTCAAATCGTAGCAGGTAGACCCCCGGCCCGGCAAAGTATTCGAAGTTAAGAAACCCGCCGGCTTGGACTCCAGGCAAGTCCCGGCGCGCCGGGAGAGGGCGTTCCCTACAGGGCCTCGCTGAGGCTGTCCCGTTCCTGGCCGATCGTGGCCTCGTCAGCGCGGTCCCCATAATCGGCCCAGAACTCATCCAGTCCCGCATTCTTCACGACGGAGGTTCCGCCATGGATGGCCGCGACCAGGGCCCCGGCCACGTCGTCGAAGTGGGTCGAGTCGGCGGTCGAACTCCCAGTGTCCGTGGGCCGGGAACTGAATGATGCGCCCAAGGCGGAAACAAAACCCGGGGAAGCGCCGAAGTCCACAAAGTCCGCTGGCGGTGCGGCCGGCACCGTTATGGGGCTCTCTTCCGCTGCCCGAAGGTCGTGCTCCGTCATGGCCGAGAAGGACGTGCCCTGCGATGGCTCTGCGGACACGGTCGAGCCGGTGTCGGCGCCTTGGCCAAGGCCGACCGTGTCACTTGGCGCGTCGCTTCCCATCGTGACGACATCGAAGACATTGAACACGTTGACGACGTCGGCGGTGCTCGAACCGCCGGAGCCGGAACCACCGGAGCTCGCCGGCAAATCGGCCGCGGTCTGGTTGGCCGGCGATGTCGCCTGATAGGCGATCAGGTCGGGCACCAGCAGGTTGGCCACCGGGGTGCCCAGCCCGGTCACCAGGTTGTAGCCGGCGGCGGCCGTGTAAGCGCCGTTGGTCCCGCTGGTGATGCTGTTGAAATCGGTCTGGGGCAGTCCGTAGAGGGCCTGCTGGGCGACGATCCCGCTGGAACTGCTGAGCGTCGCTTCGCCGGCCGCTGTGCGGCCCTGA
>DATLQY010000513.1:0-9285 GCA_035534975.1 Pirellulales bacterium | reverse complement strand
TGATCCCGAGCCGGCCGTGCATCTGCTGGAGGCGAGGGATGCCTTGCGTCGGCGTCGATCCACCGCCGAAAAGCGCCTGGTCGTGATCGTACACTCGGACCTGCGTGGGGGCGTTCATGTTGTCCACCTTCAGGTTTTCGTCGTGGCGGTCGGCGTTCGCGACGAGAACATCGAAGACAACGATTCCAGCCGCGACCTCCGGTAAGCATTCCACGACACGGTCACCCAGGACCGGCCGGTCTTCTCTCGCCCCGAACGAGAACTTCAACGACGAAAACCAGAACCGCTGTTCGGTCCCCTCGGGATATGTGACGGCATAGGGCGGAATCGGCAGGCCGATAAAGCGCCCCAGCTCGGCACAAATCACCTCATTGGCAACGCAATAGGGACGAAGTGGCGAGTTCCATTTGTGTTTGGCCCAGATTGGACCGTCAAATTGGCCCACAGGATCCGCGGCAAACCCTAATTGGTCCTCCCGGACCTGGGCCAGGATTCGAAACGGCTCCGGCATAGGCCACACCAGCAATGTCCAAGTGTATACTCAAGCCATGTGGCCGGCAAGCCCACCTTGGCGTATCGGCAAAATCGCCCATTTTGCGTTAGAATAGCCGTCCGGCAACCGAGTTGATAGCCGCGGCGCGCCAAATTCCGGGCGGAATTTTGGGGCACGGCCGGAACCTGCCGTCGGATGTGGTGTGGTCTCGCGGCCATTCATGTCGCCCGCTTCATGATGCCCCAGATCAAGATTTGCGCGTCTACGCTGATGGCCATTCGTCCGGTTCGCCCCGCAGAATCATGATGTACTCATCGGGATCGATGTCGGACCAATAGTCGCCCGCGATCTCGGCCAACGCGGCCAAGGTTCCGGTAATGTTCGCGTCCTGGTCGTAATTGCCCACATTCGTGACCTTGAAATCCAGCAGCGACCAATCGGCGCTCGACCATTTGGCTTCGCCCTCGACGCTGATGACGCGGTAAAGGAGCGTGCCCATTCGAACCGCCAACTCCTCGGACGCGATGGCCACGGTCAATTTGCGACCGTCCGGAAGCGCAAGTTGGGCCGTGGGCCTTGGGATTCCGCCGACGCGCAAGAGCCTTCCCGTCAACGAACTTGCCCCGGAAACGACCGCATCCGTGACGAAATGAGTATCGCCCTTGATCTCCGCGGTGGGCATTCCGTTGCCGCTCGAAATCCTGAAAATCCAGTCCCTTGGCCGAACCTTGGCCTTGATCGAAAACAAGCCGTCACGAGCCCTTTCCGGAAGGACGGAAAGATCGCCGGAAGCGATCGCCGTGGCGCAGAATGCCGCTGCGGCGTAGCCCGGTTCGTCGATCGCGATGGCGCACTCAGCGCTTCCCCGGCGGATTCCGACCAAGTGGAATTCTGTTCCGCCGGCGCCGCGTCCCTGGTGGCGCGACGTATCTGAAACCGCGGCTTCGAAGGCTTGGAGAATATCGTAAAGATCGCGCAACCGAATTGTCTCGGGCGAGACTCCGGGACCGGCGATCGTGATTCCAAAAACGTGGTCTGGCATTGGGCGAACGTCCGGTTGAGGCCATGACCTGGCGCCTTTCACCTGGATCAAGCCTACCATGAAAAGCCCCCTGGAGGAAAGATCTCCTTTTCCGGCCGCCGGCCTCATGGCCTCGCCGGTTGGTGAAGTGGCTGGCGGGCTCTGCGCCGCGCGACCATCTCGACACTCCCCGCCCGCCGTCTGCCGCGGGCGTAGCCTTCAGACGCCTACTGCTGTCGGCCTTCCTGTTGCCGCGCCACAAGAGGACCATGCGGATCGGTGCCGGCATCACGGCAGTGGCCAAGCGGCGCGGCTGGAGCGGGGAGAGCCGCCAACCGAGAGTCAGCGGGGATTGGGCTTGAAGAGTCGACCTCCGCCCGCCACGATGGTTGGCGCGGGCAATGACCCCAACGCAAGGATGGCCGGAACCTTTAGGATGCTTATCAACGCATTGGATTTCGATTCTTCCTCGCTTGCCTCAAACGCGGCCGTGGAGTTGGACTTGCTCATCAACGGGGAGCCCACGGACCTGAAAGCCGTCCGTCAACTAGCGGAGCGACTAGGGCAATCGTTGGACAAGCCGACACCGGACCAATCCGCGCGCGGGCTTCACGTCGATACTGAGACCGGGATGGTCTTGGCGCAGGCGTTTACGCGCGCAGGGGGAGCCGATCCAGCGACGAGTCTGGGCGAACTGTTCCGCAGGACGGAGCAGATTGCGGAGCAACTCTCGTCGACGAAGGCAGCCACCAAGCGAGAATCGCTGGAATCGTCGCGCGCCTTCTGCCTGGCCCTTTCACAGTCGACCGCGGCCTATCGGCAGTTGATCTTCGACGTTCGGCCGCCCCATCCCTATCGGAGATGATGCGCAGACGATGTTGAATACGCGAAACGGCGATACGACGCGGCGCTTGAGGAGATCCAACGGTTCAAAGACGACGGTTGAGCGGGTCGTTGTCGCCTTTGCCGTCCATTTCCGCGGCGCCAGGGCATTGAAATCCGCCCACCCACCTGCCAAGCTGCTGGTTACCTGCAACTGACTACTGACAACTGACCAACTGACCACTGACAACTGCCCCCATGCCTCCCCTCGAAGTCCGCCAACAACTCGTCGATGCGCTTGTCCTCGATTTGATCGGTCCCATCGAAACAGGCGATGGCCGGCAACTCGGCGCGCCCGACGAGGAGCTCCCGCAGGCGCCTTCGAGCTGGTACCTGACGGGCTTTCTCGTGCCGCTCGACGCCGACGCGAGTCAGCGAGCCGAGGAGACCAGCGACGATGAAATCGACGTGCCCAACGATGCGGGCGGGGCCGACGACAACACCACGCCCGAACCGGCCGCGGCTCGGCAGAAATTCCTCCCTTCGTCGATCGGCCTGAGTCTGCTGGTGCCGCCGTTGGCGAAACAACTGGCCGTGACCGTGCGTTGGGGCGACTATCGTGTACAACGTCGCGGCGAGGGCCACAGCGGTCCCGCCCACTGGCGACGCAACGACCGGCAGCAGCAAGTCACGATCGATTTACCCGACGATACGCAACAGCCGATTGAGACGGAGGTACCCAAGAGCGCGGGACTGCAGGTGGCCTTGTCGGTGCGGCGCGTGCCAGGCGATAGCGAAGATGTCGGGCTTCCCACCGGAACACGCTCCGTGTCCGTGTTCCTGGTCAATCGCCGCCGGCCAGCCGCGGATGATGTTCGCGACGAGGCGTTCGCGTTTCAGGCCGAGCTCGAAGTCGCGAGTCGTGAGTCGTTCGTGCCCCGGCCGAACGTGCGGAGCCTCGAAAGCAACGATTGGGACGAGCGAGTCGCCGACTTGCAGTACCGCGACGCCGGAGAGTTCGCAGTCGGGCACAGCGTGGCTACTACGGCGTTCCTTGAGACCGACGGTTCCTGCAGCCGAGTGCGGACGTGCTGGGTTCCCGCCGCCGAGGTCGAACGGGTCGCCACCGCCGACGTCGGCGGCGTGACGGTCTCGATGGATGGCTTGGCGCAACTGGCCGACGGCAATACGGCCCAAGCGCAGTTGGCCGGCTTCGTGTCGCAGTACCGCGAGTGGATCGAGGCCCAACGCAAAAAGCTGCCGTCATCGCCCCTTCGGCGGTTTGAGACCGCTGAGGAACTGCTCAAGCGCGCTCACGATGCCGCCAACCGCATCGAACAGGGGATTGCGATCTTGAGCGATCCCGTCTGCCTGGAAGCGTTCAAGATGGCCAACCACGCGATGGCCGCGGCCGCGCGGCAGCGTTTTGGCGCGATGCAGGGCAAGGATCCCGCCAGCGTCGTGCCTGAGTGGAGGCCGTTCCAGCTCGCTTTCTTGCTCATGAACTTGCCGGGCATCGCCGACCCCACTCACCACGACCGCGAAGTGGTCGATCTGCTGTTTTTCCCCACGGGCGGCGGCAAGACCGAAGCCTACCTTGGCCTCGCCGCGTTCACGCTGGTGCTCCGCCGACTGCGAAACCCCGGCATCACCTCGGCCGGCTTGAGCGTTCTCATGCGCTACACGCTGCGCTTGTTGACGCTCGACCAGCTCGGCCGCGCCGCGACCTTGATTTGCGCTCTGGAGCTCGAGCGGCAAAACGACGTCGAGAAGTTCGGCGAGTGGCCATTCGAGATCGGCCTGTGGGTGGGCAAAGCGGCCACGCCGAACGTGATGGGCGCCAAGGGGGATGGCAACAGCGAGTCGGCCCGTGCCAAGACCATCGCCTACAAGAACGACGATCGCAAGCCCCTGCCGATACCGATCGAAGAATGCCCTTGGTGCGGCAAGAAGTTCAGCCGCAATTCGTTTCAGTTGCTGCCCAACCAGGATTATCCCACCGACCTGCGCCTAACGTGCGTCAATCGCGCCTGCAAGTTCAGCCGAGGCGAAGCACTGCCGATCGTTGCGGTTGACGAACCGATTTACCGACGGCTTCCTTGTTTTATCATCGCCACGGTCGATAAGTTCGCGGCCATGCCTTGGACCGGCGAAGTGGGCGCCTTCTTTGGGCGCGTCAATCGTTACGACCAGCACGGCTTTTACGGCCCCTGTGATCCCGCCGCGGGCAGGCCATTGCCCGTCGCGCTCCTCCTGCCGCCCGACCTGGTGATCCAGGACGAGCTGCACCTGATCTCGGGACCGTTGGGCACGATCGCCGGCCTTTACGAGACGGCCCTCGACGAGCTCTGCCGCCGCGACGTCGACGGCCGCCGCATCCGCCCCAAGATCGTCGCCTCGACTGCCACCGTTCGGAGGGCCGAGAACCAGATTCGCGCTTTGTTCGACCGCCGCTGGGTCGAGATTTTCCCGCCGCCGGGGCCCGACCGCCGCGATTCGTTTTTCGCCGAGACGCACTCGCCCGAGGAGAGCAACGCGCGGCTGTACCTTGGCGTGGCCGCCCAGGGCCGCAGCCACAAAGTGGTCATGCTGCGCAGCTACCTGGCGCTGATGGCGGCGAGCCAAAAGGCTTACGTCGCCTCAGGCGCAAAACCGGATCCTGCCAATCCGGCCGACCCTTACATGACGCTGGTGGGCTATTTCAACAGCCTGCGCGAGCTGGGCGGCGCGCGGCGCATCGTCGAAGACGAAGTGGGCAGCCGGTTGCGCGGTTTTGGCGGTCGGCGCCGGATCGGCGAAATCGACGGCCCTTTTGCAAACCGGCAGATCGCCTACGAGGTCGTCGAACTCACCTCGCGAGAGCCGACCGGTAAGGTGGCCGAAGCCAAACGGCGGCTGGCGCTACCGTTTTGCGACAAGGAACGGGTCGACGTCGCAATCGCCACGAACATGATTTCAGTGGGGCTCGATATTACCCGCCTTGGCCTGATGGTGGTGTTGGGACAGCCCAAGACCAGCGCCGAGTACATTCAAGCCACCAGCCGCGTGGGCCGCGACCCGGCCCGGCCGGGCCTGCTCGTCACGCTTTTGAACATTCACAAACCGCGCGATCGGTCGCACTACGAGCGATTCGGCGCCTATCATCAATCGTTCTACCGCAGCGTCGAAGCCACCAGTGTGACGCCCTTTTCGCCGCGCGCACTCGATCGGGCGCTGGCTGGTACGTTGGTTGCACTCGCCCGCCAAGGTCATGCGCCGATGACGCCGCCGCTGGGGGCCGGCGCGATCCTTGCGGAGCAGGGCCGATTGCAATTCGCCATCGACGCCTTGGCCGACAGGGCGCGCTCACATTCCAGCTTGCCGCCCGCCGAGGCCGAACAACTTCGGCAGCGGGTTCGCGAGCGGGCGCTCGACCTGTTGGACGAATGGAACAAGCTCGCCAAGGAGCTGGCGGACGTCGGAGGGAGTATGCAGTACCAGCGAGAGACCGGGGCCGCTCGGCGGCTGCTGCACGAATTTCTCGACCCCGAGTTGAAGCAGTTGCCGGCCCGTCACAAAAAGTTCCGGGCCAACCGATCGATGCGCGACGTCGAGCCCAGCGTCAACCTTTGGCTGAAGACACTCGACCAGGTCGACATCGAGGAGGACGAGGCATGAGCCGCAAACCGGGCGCGCGAGCACACGGCCAGATCCGCCAGAGCCAGATCATCACCACCTTCGGCCCCGGCGCGATGTTCGACTTGCCCAATCACTCGGTGCTCATGGCCGGCCTCGACTATTGGTCGATCACCGGCGACGAGATCGTCGAGCCGCGTCTGGCGGGTAAGCTCTGCGCCCTTTTGGCTTTGCCGGCTTTGAAGCTGTACGCTCCACCGCCCGACCAGCAAGACCCGGCGGCGCCCATCACGGGCGTAACGGCCTGGCAATTCCCTGAATGGTTCGTCGTCCACGACGTGGCCGGCGACTCCGGCGCGATGGTCCGATCGCGGATGCTCGTCCATCGCAGGGAGCTGACTCGCGGGCGGTTCATCGACCAGGACGGCAAGAAACAGTACGTCGTGCCGGTACGTTTCGTGCGCGCTTGCCATGCGGGACACATCGGCGACATCGACTGGTACGGCTTCGTCCACCGCGGCCCTACCCAGTGCCGCCGCCGGCTTTGGATCGACGAGCAGGGCACGAGCGGCGACCTGGGCGACGTCTCAATTCGCTGCGAGTGCAAGCTTGAACGGCCGATGCGCGACGCTGCCGCGATGCAGACCGGGGCCTTGGGGCCTTGCGACGGGGCGCGCCCGTGGCTGGGTCCGTACACCCACGAGCAGTGTGGCCAACCCAACCGGCTGTTGATTCGTGCCGCCAGCAACGCCTATTTCGCCCAGGCGCTCACCGTCATTTCGCTGCCCGATCGCGACGAAGCCGTCACGCAGGCCGTCGACGCCGCTTGGGAGTTCCTCGCAGAGGTTGAAGATGTCGACCAGCTCAAATACGAGCGGAAGAAGGCCCGCGTCAAAGCGGCACTCGAAGGGTTCTCGGACGAGGAGGTTTTCGCAGAAATCCAATCTCGCCGCGGTGGTTTCTTGCAGGCCGACAAGAGCGTGAAGCAGGCCGAATTGGAAACACTTGTCGCCAGCAAGGATGAGCTCGGCGACGACCGGCCCGACGGCAACTTCTTCGCTCGCACCCTGCCTCGCGATCGTTGGGATCAGCCTTGGATGAAGCCGTTCGAGCGCATCGTCCTGGTACACCGGCTACGCGAAGTGGTCGCACTGGCCGGATTTACCCGCTTTGAGGCGTCCGCCCCCGATATCCAGGGTGAGCTTGACGTCGGGGTGCGGAGAGCGTCGCTAGCCCGCGAAGTCACCTGGCTCCCGGCCATCGAGAACCGTGGCGAGGGCATTTTCTTGCAGTTCCGACGCGACCAGATCGAAACCTGGCTGACACGCCCTAACGTGCGCTCCCGCGGCTTGCAGCTTGAAGGCGGTTTCAACTGCTGGCTTGGCGACCACGAAGGATCGCACCGCAAGTTTCCAGGACTGCCGTACATTATGCTCCATTCGCTCTCCCACCTGCTGATTACCGCGGTTTCCTTGGAGTGCGGCTACCCGGCCAGCTCGATTCGCGAACGGATCTACGCGTTGCCCAGCACGGGCTACGGCGTCTTGCTCTACACCTCGAGCACCGACGCCGAGGGGACGCTGGGAGGCCTGGTCGAGGTTGGCCGGCGGATTCATGAGCACGTCCAAGCGGCGCTCGCCGTCGGCGACCTCTGTTCGAACGATCCGGTTTGCGCGCAGCACGACCCCGCCAACCAACACGAACGGCGCTTCTTGCAGGGCGCCGCCTGCCACGGATGCCTGCTGACCGCCGAGACCTCCTGCGAACAGCACAACGACTTTCTCGACCGGGCGCTCGTCGTGCCAACGGTTGACAACCTGGGCGTCGAGTTCTTCACGACGGACGCCCCATGAGCCAGGCAATCCACGAGCTTAGCGACGACGAGTTGCGCGAGTTGGCGGCAGCCATCGGCGCCGGCCGGCTAAGGGCACCGTTCACTGTGCTGGGCCTCGGCCGGATCGTGCCGGCTTCCGTTGCACCGAATCTTACGAGCGAATTACAGCGGCTCGCCGACGCCGGCCTGGGCGGCGGCCAATTGTCGCTGGCTCTGGATCTGTTGCTGGCAGACCGGGCCGGCCGGCCCCGATTCGACGACGCGATCGATTTAGTCACGACGGGTCCCGATGCACCTGGCGTGGTCAACCGCGACACGAGCGTCGTCGTGCGGGAGCTGTTTTCCGCCGCACAACATTCCGTATTGCTCGCCGGCTACGCCGTGTACCAGGGGCAACAGGTGTTTCGGGCATTGGCCGATCGGATGCAGGAGCACCCGGAGCTCCAGGTGCGGTTGTTTCTCGACATCAGTCGCGGGGCCGGCGACACCACCATCGCAACTGAACTGGTCCGCCGCTTCGCCGATCGCTTCAAAACCCGACAATGGCCGAAAGACCGGCCGTTGCCGGAGGTCTATTACGACCCACGTGCTTTGGACCTATCCCCAGACCAACGAGCTTGCCTGCACGCCAAGTGCATCGTCGTCGACCGCCAGGCGGTTTTTGTGTCGTCAGCCAACTTCACCGAAGCCGCCCAGGAGCGGAACATCGAGGTTGGGTTGCTCGTGCGTTCTGGCGTGCTGGCCGACAAGATCGTGCGGCATTTCGAGGCCCTGCTAGCGTCAACGCTACTTCATCGTGTCTTGTGAAGATGCGTTGGTCACCGCCCCCTCTTCAGGTCCTTCTTCGGGACGGGGATCAGGTTGTAATTGCGCGTCGCCGGGTCGCTCATGTCCTCGCGGGCGACGATATGACGCGGAACGATCGCCAGGATGGAAAGCGGCGAAGGATCGCCGCAGTCCAAATGACAGCCACCCTACGCCGCGACGTAGCAAACCAGCGAACGCTCGATCAACGTCCGCGCGCCGAGTTTTGGCTTGGGACCGTCGGCGTCGGGGTAAATGTCGTTGGGACTTTCCGCCGCCGTATCGACGAACAGCCGCCACTCGATTCCTCGCGCCGGCGGCGGCAGGTGGAACTCGCGCGGCGTGTCGCCCGCGTTGACCAGCAACATCACGTGCCGCGCCGCGGTGCTCGCCGGGCCGCTCGCGGGCCAAGCGCCGAACAAGCAAATCAGACTCGGTTCGCAATGCTCCCACGCAACCGCGCCGCCGTCGGCGCTGAACCAAGTGACGTCGGGCAACAGACCCGGTGCGGTCGGCTCGCCCCGCAAGAAACTGGCACGCCGGATCGTCGGCTGGCGCTTGCGGAAAGCGATCAGCGCCCGGCAGAACCGTTCCAGCTCCGCGTGCCGTTCGACCAATGACCAATCGAACCAGGAGATGTCGTTGTCCTGGCAATAGGCGTTGTTGTTCCCCTGCTGCGTGCGGCGGCACTCATCG
>DATLQY010000512.1:0-6157 GCA_035534975.1 Pirellulales bacterium | reverse complement strand
ACAAAGGCACAGAAGAGAAGAGGAACCCGTAAAGGAACCCGTAGCCCATGTCACCAACCGACTTAACCATGCGAACAAACCTATGGACACATCCTGAAAAAAACGGGCGTTATCACACCCAACGCCTCTTGTAATTCATTGTTGGATCTTCGGTGCTTTTTTCGAAATGCCACACCATGAGTTACACCATGCGATCACCCCTTTCCTTGCTTTCGATCCTCTTGTTGGCGCTGCCCGCACGCGCCGATGGTCCCACTGACAACCTGCCCGATAACGTGCGGCGCATCCCGAAACTCGGAATCGAGGTCCCGGCCGATGAGCGCGCGAAACTCGAAGACGGACTTAACGCCTTGGACGCTGCCATTCGACAACTGGCAACGCGCGACGACGCGACGGTCCGCGACCTGCTTCCGGACGTGCGGATTTACCGCAAGGCCGTCGGCGATGCTCTTGAGTACCAGGAGTTCTTCGACCCCAAGGAATGGGTGGTGGCCCACGAGTTGCTCGCCGAGGGACGCCAACGCGCCGCCGACCTGGCCGAGGGACGCGCGCCCTGGACGACGGCCACGGGGCTTGTCGTGCGGGGGTACGTCTCGAAGATTGACGGATCGGTGCAGCCGTTCGGGCTGGTCGTGCCGGCGTCGTATTCGGCGGCGGGCGCGCACCGGCACCGGCTTGACCTCTGGTTCCACGGTCGTGGCGAGACGCTGAGCGAGTTGTCGTTCATCCAGGGCCGCCGCACCCAGCCCGGCCAGTTCACGCCGCAAGACACGATCGTGCTGCACCCCTACGGCCGGTACTCGAACGCCTTCAAATTCGCAGGCGAGATCGACGTGCTGGAGGCGCTCGAAACGGTCCGCCGCCGCTACCGTATCGACCCCGACCGAATTTCGATCCGTGGCTTCTCGATGGGCGGAGCGGCGTGCTGGCATTTTGCGGCGCATTACGCCGATCGCTGGTTTGCCGCCAACCCCGGCGCCGGCTTCTCCGAAACGCCCGAATTCCTCGATTTCTTTCAGAAGGAGACGCTGCACCCCACATGGTACGAGCGGAAGTTGTGGCAGCTCTATGACTGCCCCCTTTGGGCGCAGAACCTGTTCCATTGCCCCACGGTGGCGTACAGCGGCGAGGACGACATCCAGAAACAGGCCGCCGACGTGATGCAGGCCGCGCTCGACGCGGTCGGTATCGACCTGGTCCATGTGATCGGTCCCAAGACCGCTCACAGCTACCATCCCGAATCGCAAGCCACCGTTGAACAAATCATGGACAGTCTGGCCGAAGTCGGACGCGACCGGCTCCCCACGCTGGTGCAAATGTCGACCCACACGCTCAAGTACAATCGCATGCATTGGGTGACGGTCGACGGCCTGGCCGAGCACTGGAAACCAGCGCGGGTCGAGGCCGTGATCGACGACGGGCCGTCCGTGGTGATTGCGACCGAAAACGTCACCGACCTTTCGCTCGAAATGCGTCCGGGCTACTCGCCTTTCGACCAAGACCAGCCCGTCGAAATCGTGATCGACGAGGAACCCCTCGACGCGCCTCAGCCCCGTTCCGACCTTTCGTGGCGCGTCGCGTTGCACCGCCGCGACGGGCAATGGCAGCTTGGCCCCAGGGAGGCCGACGGCCTGCGAAAGCGCCACGATCTGCAGGGGCCGATCGACGACGCGCTGATGGATTCGTTCATATTCGTGCGCCCCACGAAAAAGCCGGCCCACGAGGCCGTCGGCGAATGGGCCGGCGCCGAGTTGGAGCGGGCAATCGAGCATTGGCGACGGCACTTCCGCGGCGTCGCCCGCGTCAAGCTCGACACCGAGATCGACGACGATACGATCGCCTCATCGAACCTGGTCCTCTGGGGCGATCCCGCGAGCAACGCGGTGCTGAGCCGCATCGCCGACAAGTTGCCGATCGTTTGGAACGCCAAGCAAATCACGGCGGGCAAGCGGTCTTTTCCGGCCGATTCGCACGCGCTGATCGCGATTTACCCCAACCCGCTCAACCCGCGGCGGTACGTGGTGCTCAACAGCAGCTTCACGTTTCGCGAATACGCCTATTTGAACAACGCCCGCCAGGTTCCCAAGTTGCCCGACTGGGCGGTTGTCGATTTGCGCACGCCACCCGACACGCTTTGGCCAGGCAAGATCGTCGCAGCCGATTTCTTCGACGAAGAATGGCGACTCAAGCCGCCGCACCAGGATTAGAACGTGGGGCAGGTTTCCAAGGGGCCGTACCAACTTCTATGGCAGGTTGGAAACCTGCCCCACGGTAGGCCCAAGGCGTAGCGGAATTCGTGAGAATTCCGGCCCGCGCGGCGCAAATCGGAACTCTCACGAGTTCCGCTACGGATGTGATTGCCCTGCCGGGATGAAATGGGCTAGACTCAAGCGTGGGGCTGTCGTTTGCCAGGAGCCGTTGTCCATGAGCACCGTCGAAGCCATCTCCGCCGGCGGAATCACGATCGACGGCCGGCTGCACGTGCCGGCCGAAGTGCGCAGCCTGCAAAAATTTCGGGAGTGGGTCCAAGCGGAGGATCTCCCCGAAACGGTGCAGGTCTCGTACATTGGCGGCGAAATCGAGGTGCAAATGAGCCCCGAAAACCTGGAGACGCACAGCAAGCTGAAGGTCGAGTTGATCATTTCACTTGGGTTGCTGGTCCGCGAACGGCAAATCGGCGATCTGCACTCCGACCGCACGTTGCTCGTGTGCGAAGAAGCCGACCTGGGGACCGAGCCGGACCTCGTGTTTTGCAGTCGAAGGCGTGCCCGTTGACACGAGCGGCTTTCGTTTTTCGCCGACCTTCCAGACGAGCTTCTTGCTCACGCGTTGGGGAAACCCATTGGGCGCCTTCGCCTACACACTTTCACAGCGCTAGGGTATACTTGTCGTCGATGGTCGGCGGCACCGAACGCCGACCCAACGTACATTTTCGCGAGGGTCCGACCATGCTGACGATCCTGGGCGGAGGGGGGCGTTTCTGGGACGGCGTTACACGCCGCGACTTTCTGACGATTGGCGGCCTGGCGATGGGCGGGCTGTCATTGCCGGACATCCTGCGGGCCGAGGTGGCCTCCGGAAGGTCGTCGCCGCACAAGGCTGTGATCATGATTTTCCTGTCGGGCGGGCCCCCGCACCAAGACCTGGTCGACCTCAAGCCCGACGCGCCGGTGGAAATCCGCGGCGAATTCGATCCGATCACCACCAACGTCCCTGGGATTGAAATCTGCGAGCACCTGCCGCGGCTGGCCGGAATGACCGACCGACTGGCGATCATCCGCTCAGTGGTCGGTTCCGAGGGGCACCACGCGGCGTTCCAGTGCATGACCGGTCGCACGCACGCCAACCAGCCGCAGGGCGGCTGGCCCTCGCTTGGCTCGGCCGTTTCGAAATTTCAAGGTGCGACGAGGCCCGCGATTCCACCCTTTGTAAGCCTTTCGCCTCCGATGAAGACGGCGACCTGGGCCGACCCCGGCCAGCCGGGCTTTTTGGGGGTGGCCCACGCCGCTTTCAAGCCCAGTGCCGAAGGCCGCGACGACATGGTGCTCAATGGCGTCACGCTCGAGCGGCTGCACGACCGCCAGGCGCTGTTGACCGGCTTCGACCGCTTGCGCCGCGAGTGCGACTCGGCCGGCGTGATGAACGGTCAAGACGCCTTCAACCAGCAAGCGTTCGGCATCCTCACCTCGAGCAAGTTGGCCGAAGCGCTCGATATCGAGCGCGAACCGAAGGCGGTGCGCGACCGTTACGGCTACGGCTCGCCCGAACCGGCCGGTTACGGCGACGCGGGGCCGCTCTTGAATACCTACTTTCTCACCGCCAGACGGTTGGTCGAGGCCGGCGTCCGTTGCGTGACGTTGGCATACGGCCGCTGGGATTGGCACGGCCAGCCGCACGGCACGACCTTCGATAACGCCCGGCACCACATGCCGATGCTCGACTTGGGCGTGAGCGCCTTGGTCGAAGACCTGCGCCAACGCGGGCTCGAACGCGACGTTTCGGTGATCGTCTGGGGCGAGTTCGGACGCACGCCGAAGATCAATCCCCAGGGCGGACGCGACCATTGGCCGCCCGTCTCCTGCGCCGTGTTGGCCGGCGGCGGAATCCGTACCGGCCAGGTGATCGGCTCGACGGACCGTTTGGGCGGGTATGCCAAGGACCGGCCGGTGAGTTTTCAGGAGATCTTCGCCACGCTCTACCACAGTCTCGGCATCGATGTGAACACGGCCACCGTCGCCGACCTCGCCGGCCGGCCGCAGTACCTGGTTGACCAGGTGCAACCGATACGGGAACTGGTAGGTTAGCCCGGTCAATCATGGCCGCGCTCGCCGGTGTGCGACGCAAGTGCTGGTTTTTGCCTTTGGCTGACGCGACGTATCACGTTGCCCCCTCTGAATGAATGCCGTTGAGCCATCGGCCTGTGGCTCCGCGCGAGGAAGACGCCTCAGCGCGCGATGGCAGGACCAAAATGGCCACAATCGTCCTCACGGCGCGCGTCGATCCCCACCCAGCGGCCGTCCGGCCTTCCAAATGGCTTGGGTGTCTCCTTCCTGGCCGCGTTCTGGGGGTCAAGAATCCCGGCGCGCCGGGATATTTGGGCGAGGCCCTGGGGTCGAGCGAGCGGGCCGCCGGGGCCAGTAGTGGTACGGCCGCTGGCCGCCATTCGCCGCAGCGTGCAACGGGGCCGGCGGCATGGCGACGACGGTTGGACACGTGTCATGGCGAAACGACTTGGCCTGGAATCGACACTCCGAAGACGCGGGCCGCCGAAAAGACAAAAAGATGGCAACGGCCCGAAGAATTAGACCAGTCCCGTTTGATTGATCCCGTGAGTCGACGAGCATGCCGTGGGAGCGGAAGCGCGGGGCTTGCCTTAATCTCTGGACATTGGTATTATTCCCAATGGGGTGGACGGTGCTCCCTGGCGGGGTTGGCGGTCCACACGGCGCGCCTGAATCTCAACGGTCACGAAGATGGCCAAGTCGGCGGAAAACTTCGCGGGCACCCGCCGACAGAAACACTGATCCGCGCTAATCTTCGCTGATAGAACCCGCTTGCCGATTAGTGTGGATCAGAGTTAATTAGTGTTCCGAACTCCGGGGTAAGGTGCTCAACTCGCAGGTAAGGTGCTCAACTCGCGGTGTTCTCAGATTGCAGGACTCGGCGCTCGCCGAGGCGGCAATGGCGAGTCGTTGGACGTGCATTGTTTTCGCGCAGTGGCTGCCAAAATACTGGGCACATGGTGTGCGAGAGCCGATGCGTCCGGCAGTGCCGGGCGTGGATAAAATAATGCAAAAACTTCGATAGAAAACAGTTTTTCAGCCGCAATAATTATCAGAAAAAGCCAGCGTTCAGGACGGGGCTTTCGGTCGCCGAAGCGTGCTCAAAAATCGGGCAGGCCCGTGCGGGACGTTGCTCCGTGGTGGAGATTGCCGGAGAGCTTTTGGCGACCAGCCTGACGAGCCCCCGTCACGGAGTGCCGCGACTACGGGAGCTGCGCGGACGCATCGCCGATCGTAGCCTTTGAGCGCGCCGTTGTCATTTTTCGCCTCTGTGCCGGTCGCCGTCTGGCTCCCCGCTGCCTTCGGCAACGGGGAGCCCGACGGCAGGACAAAGAAAACGGAGGGGGGACTTGCCGTTGTAGCAGCCAACGTCACGGACCACCGGGCAAGCCGGCGGCATGATGCGCATGATGTCGGTGGCGAAACGCGCCGTTGGCACTCAGCTCACGGAATTCCGGCGCGCCGGGATGGGGCGCTCCCTACAGGAATCATCGCGGCCTTGTGACGCTGTCGCCACCGCGCCACGGCCGGACCACCGTCGCCGCTGTGCCAACGGGGTACGCTGTGCCAGCCTTGCCTGATGACCCCCTGCATAGGGGAGTGACGATGCGTGACGATGGTGACGATGAAAAACGGCCAAAGTTAATGTGGATTCTCGTAAATCTGGGTAATCTAGGAAATTTCAGAGACGGGGCCGCAGAGCGGCCGAAGAGCCGTTCGGGGCACCCGCGCGGCGGGTCGGCGGAGCGTGGGAACGAGAAAAAAATTGCGAAATCCCGCGTATTTCCCAAACTACCCGGATTCATTTATTTGCGGACACTTGCGGACAGTTGCGGACAGTTGTGGATGGGGGGACTGTCCGCATGCAGAACAAT
>DATLQY010000511.1:0-5988 GCA_035534975.1 Pirellulales bacterium | reverse complement strand
AGGGCGAACTGTCGTGCGAATCGACAGAGCGACGACCTACCAAAAGTGGCCTGGCGGTGCGGATCGTGTCGGACAGCGAATCGTGCGTGACTTCCAGTTCTTGCTTCACTCCGTTGACGTAGATCGCCAGGCCGCCCGCCTTCGACGAACCGTCGTAGGTGGCCATGACGTGCTGCCATTGGTTCAGGACGATCGGCTGTTTCGTCTTGACGTGGATCGCGTTTTCCGGCCAGCGGTGAACGAGGTGCGCCGTCAACTTTCCTTCGGCCAACAACAGGTCCCAGCCGCGGAAGGCGTCGGCTTCGTCCATCCGGCTAACGACCGCCTGGGCATCGCCGGCGGTGGGATGGATCCACGCGCCCCAGGAAAACTTCGAATCACGATCGAAGCCGGCCACGTCGCCCAGGTCAATGTGCGTGTTGCCGTCGCACTGCAAGGCGCCTCCAAGCGTGCCGGCCGCCCAAGTTGCGTTGCCTGTGACCTTGGCTCGCCGTTCAGGTGCCGCGGCGTCCGCCACGTCGGCGCCGGCCGTTTCATCGAGCGGCAGCCGGCAGACGTAGTCGACGGGCGGCGCGGGCAGTTTGGCCAGCTCGGCGGCCAGCGTCGCTTCCCACGCCGCGCGGTTGGCGGTGACTTGCGCCACGTGTTCTTGGAGCGTCGCCTCGCGCGCGGCCAGCTCGGCTTGGAGCGCCGCGAGCCGGGCGGTTTGCTCGGGCGTGGGGGCCTTGATCAGCGGTTCGGCGTTGCCGTCGCGGCCCGCCTCGCCCTGCTCGGCCAGGTTGTTGAAGAATGCGAAGAGCTGATAGAACTCGCGCTGCGTGATCGGGTCGAACTTGTGATCGTGGCAGCGGGCGCAGCCCACCGAGAGGCCCATGAACACCGTGGCGGTCGTGTGGACCCGGTCGGCCACGTACTCGACGCGGTACTCCTCGGGAATGATCCCGCCCTCGGAGTTGATCACGTGGTTGCGGTTGAAGCCCGTGGCGATCCGTTGTTCGAGGGTCGGGTTCGGCAGCAGGTCGCCGGCCAGTTGCTCGATCACGAAGCGGTCGAACGGCATGCTATTGTTGAAGGCATCGATCACCCAGTCGCGCCAGCGCCACATGTAACGGGTCGTGTCGTTGTTGAATCCGTGCGTGTCGGCGTAGCGTGCCACGTCGAGCCATTCCTGGGCCATCCGCTCGCCGTACCGCGGCGATTGCAAGAGGCGATCGACAACCGCTTCATACGCGCCCGGCGACGGATCGGCCAGGAAGGCCTCGATCTCAGCGACGCTCGGCGGCAGGCCCGTCAGGTCGAGCGTCACGCGGCGGATGAGCGTTGCCGGCTCGGCCTCGGGCGAGGGCCGCAGCCCTTCGCGCTCCAATCGCGCCAGGACGAAGCGGTCGATCGCGCTCCGCGGCCAGGCGGCATCGTACACCTCAGGCGCGCTGGCGCGCCGCGGCGCGAGGAGCGACCAGTGTGACTCGAACACCGCGCCTTCGTCGATCCAGCGGCGGACCAGCTCGATCTGCGTCGCGGTCAGCGTTTTGCCGGTTTCGGCGGGCGGCATTCGGGTTTCAGCGTCGGTTGCCGTAATCCTCCGCCAGATTTCGCTTGCCTCGGGCTTCGTCGCCACGACGGCCGTCGCGCCGGATTCCAGCGGCTGTTTGGCCACGTTTTCCACGTCGAGCCGCAGTCCGGCCTGCCGGGTGCGCTGGTCGGGTCCGTGGCACTGGAAACAATGGTCCGAGAGGATCGGCCGGACGTCGCGGTTGAATTCGACCGCCTCGCCGCCGCGCGCTCTCGCCGGCGGCAGCGTGGCCGCGGAGAGAACCAGCACAAAGGCCCTGGCGAACGAGTGCATGGCGGGATGGTTTGGGATTTACCCGGGAGGGTCAATCAGGCACATTGAGAGCGTTGCCCGAAACCGGCGTTGTGGTGTAGGCGTCGCGCCTGCTGAGCGGTTTCGGGATAGGCACATAGCTGAGTATACCAGCAATCGACGCTCGCCAAAAGCGAGCGGCGGCGACCAGCCCCGAGGAGGCACGATTCGACAGCGCAGGGCTCCTCCCACACGTCGGGACTGCTCCAGGCTGGGGAAGAGCCGAGCAGCCCTCCGTGTTGAGCCCTGCCGGCAAAGAACCAGCTATAAGGGCGCAGCCCTGGAAACAATGGCGCCCCAACCAATCCAAAGCCCCAACGGGGCGAAACTCGCCACGCGAATCTCGCGGCCGGGCCATCCGATATCACCCCGTTGGGTTGAATGGGCCGATGTACGGCCGCGAACCCAGGGTATTGCTGCCATTGTTCTACACATCTTTTGTAGCGACCGGATGCCGGTTTGCCCCGTTCACGGGGCTTCGGCGCAGCGGTATTCGGCCCGGCGTTTACGCCGGGTTCGCAATCCGCCCCACTTGTCTTTTCTTTCTTCCAGCCCCGTTTACGGGGCTTTCAGGATGGCTTAAGCCGAGCAATGGTAAGCCCCGTGAACGGGGCTGAATACACAACAATGTGCTCCCGTTTCCCCGGCATGAATGCCGCGGCTACGACCGCTTCGCGGGAGGCCCCGTGAACGGGGCGGTACATCACTCGCGACTTGTGTAAAACAACGAGGGCGTTGCCCTGCGCTGTGGATTTCGACCCCTTTGGGGTTCGGCGACGGCGAGCCGCGCTTGCTCTAGCGTGGCCTGCGGCGATCAATCTGGCGCGTACGCTCGGTTGCTCGTGGAGGGGGCGCTCGGGGCAGCCCCCGGTCGCCCCGCGGTCGGGCTCGGCGCTGGTGGCGGTGAGCTCTTTACATAACTGCCGACGGATAGGACGATATTAACTGGGATAGAACGTGGGGCTGGTTGTGGCTCGATAGAACGAGATTTGGAGCGTTGAGTCATGGTGCGAGTGCCAGCTTGGTGGCCGCGTCAACGGATGGCGGCGCGACGTAGCGGCGCCCTGCCGCGATTCCGTGTCAAGCTGCACGATTACTTCACGAGCAACGATCCGTTCACGGCGCTGTCGGCGCCGAGCCGTGCAGCGGTGCGTTTCCTCAATTTGCTGAGCAAGTTGTGGGAAACCGCGGAAAACGTGGGTGAGCCGAAGGTCCGCCTGATAGCGTTCAGGCGCGACTTCCGACGCCTCATTGCGGCCATGCCCGTTGCCGGCTTGATCTGGTGCGTTCACCATGATGGTGCGAAGTTGCGCCGGTTGGCAATCTGGCTTCTCGGGTACGGCGATCGACGGCTGGTGCTCTCGACCGTGATGAGCTGCAGCATAGATCGCGACGTCACGGTGCGAAAGGAAGTCGTGCGTGCATTGCGCCATCTCGCCGCCACCGAGCAACTCGGTGTCTTGATGGAGAACGAGGCCGATCCTCGCGTCCGAAGGCTCGCTGGTCCGCCGAGGGTCCGAGTCTTTGACAAACAGCTTTCAGGTTATCTGGCCGGCGGCAAGCAGCCTGCGCAAAGCACTCCGAGCGGTGCTCGCGGGGACATGTTCGTTGTCGAGCGGATCGAGGGCCGCAAGCCCAAATCGTCTATCCATCTCCGTGCTGCTTTGGAAAGCATTCGACGTCGGGTGCGGGGCGACGGCGGACGGAAGGACTCGATTTAGGCATCACGCGGCACAGCACTTCAGTTTGGCGGAAGCCCATCGCCGCTTGGGCGGTACATCCCCTGTAGAAATACCATTCCACTCCGTTCATGGCTTCGCCTCCGCGGCTTTGACTTCGATCTCCAGTTCCACGCCGGGGGAATCTTCCTGGAACTGTTCGACGCGGGCCGAGGCCGGCAGCCGCACGCGGAATGCGCCGGGCTTGAGCTCGGCGGCGATTTTCAACTCGACCTCGACCGCCTCCTGCCCCTCGGCGATCACGATCTCATCCGGCAACAAGAGCCCGGCGACGGACAGCGGCTTGACCGTGACTGGACCGCGAAACGTCGGCACGCGGTCGACCAGCAGCTTCAGGCGGGCCGTGGCGCCCGGCTGCAACGAGAGCTTGGGCGGCTCGACCGAAAGGCGGTGCGCCGTCCGCACGTCGAGCTCGAACGAACGCGTGAGCGTGATCTTGCGTCCCTCGTACATGACCGTTGCGTCGAGAAAGCCCCGCTGCTTGATCGTTTGCGCCAGGTTGCGCGAGTGCAGCACTCCGGTAACGACGCCGGCCTCCGGCGTGGCGTCGGCAATCCGGCCGAAGACGCGCGAGCGGAACTCGCTCTCATTTCCAAGTTGTCCGCCGCGAACGGCAAACGAGATGGGGGCGGTGAAACCGGCGGCGCGGGTCGATACGATCGGCAGCTCGGCCGTTTGGTAGCGGGCAAGCGTGATCAGCGGCTTGAGCAATTCGACCTCAAAGGGGGCGGGCGGCGTGACTTGCACGGCAAATCGGTCGGTCAGCGACGGCGGAGGACGTCGCTGATCGTCGCGCGGGGCGATCGGGATCAGGTCGACGTTGACCAATTGCCGGCCGATCACCGGCTGCGTCCGTACCAAGGTTTGCGGCGGCACTACTGCCGGGAAGGAAACGGGAGCCGGGGAAGAAACCGGCGGCTGGGACGATTCCGGGCCCGCCGTGCCGCGGGCGGCGATCTGCACCGTCCGCAATCCGATCGCGGTGGTGCCGTCAGCGGCCAGCGTCGTGACGAAATCGGTAGCCTCCGCCGGCACGGTCGTGGCCAAAAGCCTCAAGCCGGGCGGATTGCCGACCAGCGTCAGCTCGATCGGACCCGTGTATTCGGTGCGCGCGATGGTGAGGGGAATGGCCTGGTAGGAACCTTGCGGTACGGTGACGCCGGCCACGTCGGTCGTCAATTCGATCTTCGGCTCTGCTGGACGGACCTCGACGCGGTAGGCGAAATCAAGCCCGCCGTCGCGGGCGATATCGCGGACCAGCAGCTTGTGCAGGCCGGCCGTGCCGGTGGTGAAGCGGAACGACGCTTCGTCGAGTAGTACGTCGTCGATCCTCTGCGCTTCGCGGCCGGTGGGATCGACGATTGCCAGCTCCAGGTCGGCCGCCGAGCCGAGCGACCAGCTTTCGCCGCGAAGCTCCAGCTTCTGACCCTGCGTGAGATCGAACGCGAACCAATCGCGGTCGCCAGGCGTCGACAGGCAACCGTGCAGGTTCGCCGGAACGGTGACGACGGTCGCCGTCTCGGGCGTGTCGTTCGGCTCGGTTTCGACGTGATTGTCGCAATCGGCGGCCACCAACGTCAGCCACGCGGCAACGTCGTTGCCCGCAAGCCTAAGATCGTGGAAAAAGGCGACAAGCGGAAAATCGGCCGCGAGCACCAAGGGGGCTGTTTGACTCGGCGCCTGCGGGAACGTCAATGTCGCACTTACACCGGGCCGGACCGACGAAGGGACCGCGACGCGGCTGGCCGGAAAGTTGCCGATCCGCAGCACGTAGCTCCACTGGTCGTCGCCGTGGAACCGGGCGTCGCGGAGCTCCACCGTGTACCGGCCCGCGGCGGCGAACGTGTGCTCGAAGCGGCAGTCGAAGAACAGGCCGCCGTCGTTGTCTCGCTGGGCGACGACTCGCCCCGCGGCGTCGTAGATCGTGACCAGGGGATCGAAATCCTTTCCCAACCGGCTGCCGACCACCTCGAAAGCGAGTCGCCGGCCGGCCGCCATATCGATCGAAAACCTCTCGGTTTGCGCCGGCCGAGCCACGCCCCAGACCGCTATGGGCAATATCAAGGGCGCGCCGTTGGCCGAGCGCAGCTCGTCGGCCGCCACGGTCGGCAGCTCATCAACCAGGAACAAATGGACGTTGCTCAGGCCTGAAGTCGTCGCCAGCCGCAGTCCGTACAGGCCCAAGGGCGCCGTCGGCGCCACTTCGACATTGAACGTCGCCTGGCGGTCGTCGCTCGCGCCGACGGACGACACCTTGAGCGCGCCGGCCGGCAACGACGTCCAAAGGTCGAGCGCCGCGCCCGTGTCGGTTCCCCGCAGGGTGAGCCGGGTTGTCTTGCCGCGTGCGACCAAGGGGGGCGTGATTTGCTCGATGAACGCCTGGCC
>DATLQY010000510.1:0-3627 GCA_035534975.1 Pirellulales bacterium | reverse complement strand
TCAGATTGCTCTCCACCCCCTCTCGCGAGGACGCAGTTATCCTCCACTACAAGGCTCAGACATTACACCTTGGCAAGGACTTGCACCTTGCCGATTCAACGCGCTCACAGGCGCACGAGTGCGGCAATTCATTGCCGCTTTCGTCGTGCCTTCCAAATCCTGACGGCAGGACGCCCATTCCAAGGCGTTGGCGGAAACTTTGGTCGTGCCGCCTGAGATGGCCCAAAAGCGGCGACGGGGCACCCGCGCAGCGGGTCGTGCCGCACACCAAAGAGCCACTCAAAATAACGTTGCTTGCGAGCTCGTCTCGCCCGGATCGAGGCCGAGGTGTTCGTAGGCGGCCGGCGTGACTTTGCGGCCACGGGGCGTGCGCACGACAAGCCCGGTACGCAGCAAGTACGGCTCGACTTCGTCCTCCAGCGTGTCGGGGGCGGTGTTCATCGTGTGGGCCACCGCCTCGACGCCCGCCGGGCCGCCGTGGAACACGCGAATGATCGTTTCAAGGTACTTGCGGTCCTGCGTGTCGAGCCCGTGCGGGTCGATCCCCTGCATCTCCAAGGCGGACTGGGCGATGGCCAGCGTGATCCGGCCATCGGCCTTGCTGGTGGCGTAGTCGCGCACCCAGCGCAGGCGATTGTTGGCCAGCCGGGGAGTGCCGCGGCTGCGGGTGGCGATCTCGACGGTCGCCTCCGCCACGATCTGCGTGCCAAGCTTGGCCGCGTTGCGGCGGACGATCTCGGCCAATTCCTCGACCGTGTAGAAATCGAGGTGCTCGCGCATCACGAACCGATCGCGCAAGGGGGCCGAGAGCAACCCGGTGCGAGTCGTGGCCCCGATCAGCGTGAAAGGGCGCAGGCTCATGTTGATTGTGCGCGCGTTGACCCCCTCGCCCAGGGCGATGTCGATTCGAAAGTCCTCCATCGCCGGGTACAGGAACTCCTCGACCGCCTTGGGCAAGCGGTGGATTTCGTCGATGAACAGAACCGAGTGCTGTTCGGCGTTGGTCAGGTACGGGATCAGGTCCTTGGGTGCGTCGAGCGCGGCGCCGCTGGCAATTTGCAGAGTCACACCCAACTCGCGGGGAATGACCGTGGCGAACGTCGTCTTGCCCAACCCCGGCGGGCCGTCGAAGAGGATGTGCCCCAATACGTCGCCCCGTTTCCTCGCCGCGTCGAGCGCGATCTCCAGCCGGGCGAAGACCTCTCGCTGCCCGACCATGTCGCGCATCCGTTGCGGCCGCAGGTTGCCGTCTTCCTCGGCGTTCTCCTTCTGCCGGAACTCGCGGTCGAGCGGCTCTTCGTCGTCGTTGGCTTGCAGAATCGGTTCGCGGGCCAAGCGTCCTCCGTGAAAGATGGGAAATGGGCGTTGGAATAGGCTGCGATCGTTTATCCCAGAGCCACCGGCGACTTCAGTGGCGACCAGGCCGTTGGTACGCACGGTGCGTTGGGCACGGGCAATATATCAAATCCCGGCTGCTTGAGCAGCGCCGGGTACTTGAAGGCGATTGCGTTTGGGTATTCCCGCCGAAGTCAATCTGGGGCACAATGGCGAGGAAGCCGCAACAACCACAAGGGAGTTCAAGACATGGGAGCGCACAAGTCGACCGTCAACCTTCGCAAGAAGATCAAACGCCGCCTGAAGAACGAGCGGACGAAAGCCCGCGCCTCGGAACAGCGAAAGACTCATTCCGCCGCGACACGACGCGCGCCATTGCACCTCGCTTCGACGGTACACCAAAGGACGCGAATCTCCTGCCATCGCTCGTGATGAGGCCGCAGGCCGGCGGCGTTCATGATCCGCTCGACATGGAACCAGGCCAGCGGCACGTCGCGGTCGATCCGTCCCAGGTCGCGCACCAACACAGAATAGTTGAACGGCAACTTATGGCTGAACGCCCGCGATGTCATCGCCACCTCGGCGATGAGCGTTCGGATTTCGGTCCCCAAGGGCGAGATCGCGCGCTTCTGTAACCGAGTGCGATAACGGGCGGCCCAGTCGCGTCGCACGTCGACCAGGTCATCAACCTCGCAGGCCGCGCCGATTTCTTCGAGCAGCCGCCATGCGGGCACGTCGTCGCCGCGCACGACGGCCCTTAATCGCGGGACCGAAACACCCGTCAGTCCTTCCTGGCGAAGGCGCTTGGCCAAGGGGGCCAGCCCGCCCGCCGATTGGGCCAAGAGCGCGATCATCTGCCGCACGGTGGGGGGCGACTGCCACGCCGAGCGTTGCCGCTGGCGCTCGGCAAGCCGCTCGTAAACCAGCTCGACGCGCTGCCGGCCGGCCTGGTGCAACGCTTCGAGAATTCGCGAGCGGGCCGTGTCCAACAAGCGCTCGACTCCGCGTTCGATCCGCTGGTATTCGAGGCTGGAATAACCCAGGATCGTCGGCACGTCGCGGAACTGGAGGCCGTACAACTCGCGGGCCAAGCGCAGGTCGATGCGCGTCTCGGGACGCCGTCGGCGAGTGAATTGCTCACGCCGCAGGCGCCACAATTCGAGCCATTGCTCCTGTTCCTCCTGGTTTTCGGCCAGCGCCGCGGCCAGGCCGGCGGGAAAGGCGCGGACCGAGTAATAGCCGTCTTCCTCGATGTACTTGATGATCCGGGCCGGTTTCTTGCCGCCGATGCCGAACAGGTCGGCCAGCTCGCGGCGCGCGATGCCGCGCGCCAAGCGCCGCTGCTTCAAACGCGCGCCGAAGTCGTCGCGGGGCCGACGGCGTTGTCGCTCTTCGTCGCGGCGCCATAGTTTTTCGAGCGCTCGCCATTCGGCGTCGTCGCAGGCCAGCGTCTTGGCCGCCTTGGCCACCGCCGGCCAAGGCGGCAGCTCCAGGTAGTGCAAGCGGCGGAACGACGCGGAGGTCAGGCCCAGCTTCAGCAGCTTGCTCGTGGGATGGTTCGCCCGCGCGCACCAGACGCACAACTCGGCCCAGGCTTCGGGATAGCCACGATCGATCAACCGGTGTCGCTCGGCGGCGTGCCACAGCGCCGCGGCCATCCGCGGTTCCTCCTGCACGGCCCGGCAGAGCTTTTCGACCAGCGGCCAGGGAAGCGGAAAATTGCCGCGGCGGTACTCCCAGAGCGTGCTTGGGCTGATGCCAACCCGCTTGGCCAGTTCGCGTGCCGAGCCCGCGCGAAGTTCGAGCCGGGCAATGAACTGCTCCAACGACTTGCACGGCCCGGTGTAAATATCGAGTAACTGCTCGATCTGGTCAGCGGCCACCTCGCGCCGCTGGCAGAAGTTGACGAACCGCAACAGCGTCTGCCGTGTCGGCGTATGCACGCCTAGTTCCAGGTCGCGCATCGTGCCGCGGCCGATCCCGGAGCGGCGCGCGAACTCCAGCCGGGTCATGTCGAGTGTCGAGGCCCGGATTTGCACGATCGTCCGCGCCAAGGGCGGCGCGCCGGCGGCGCGCACCAAGGCTCGCTGGCGCAAGTGCTGGTTGCGCAAAGCATGGCCGCTCAGGCTGGCGTGCCCGTTGGTCGTCGATTCACGCGGCATGGCTTCCTCGTGGCGGGCGTGCGGACCCGCGTTTGCGGGGCCGACGTGGGAACTCATGGCGGGACGACGCCCGGTTTGGCGGTGGCAAAGGCTGCCGCCGTGCCAAGCGTCGCGATCTAGCGGACGGATG